>JBGSUY010000316.1:0-17114 GCA_041753195.1 Chromatiaceae bacterium | reverse complement strand
GCCGACGGCCAACGGGTGCTGGCCCTGGCGGCCAGGCCCATGCCCGCGGAGCACACGGTCCTGGAGCACCAGGAGATCGACGTGTCCCTGACGCTGCTCGGGATGGTCGGTCTCATCGATCCGCCCCGGGACGAGGCCATAGCCGCCGTTGCCGAATGCCGCTCCGCCGGCATACGGGTCAAGATGATCACCGGCGACCACGCCACCACGGCGGCGGCCATCGGCCGCCAGATCGGCCTCGACAACCCGGACAACGTGCTGACCGGCGCTGACATCGATCGGCTCGACGACGCCCAACTGGCCGCCCGGGTGCTGGACACCGACGTGTTCGCGCGCACCAGTCCGGAGCACAAGCTGCGGCTGGTGATGGCGCTGCAGGCCCACGCCCTGACCGTGGCCATGACCGGCGACGGGGTCAACGACGCCCCGGCGCTGAAGCGAGCGGACGCGGGTGTTGCCATGGGCCAAAAGGGTAGCGAGGCGGCCAAGGAGGCCGCCGAGCTGGTGCTGGCGGACGACAACTTCGCCTCCATCACCGCCGCCGTGCGTGAAGGCCGGACGGTGTACGCCAACATCAAGAAGGTCATCAGCTGGACCCTGCCCACCAATGCCGGCGAGGCCTCCACGATCATCCTGGCCCTGCTGCTGGGGCTGACCCTGCCGATCACCCCGGTGCAGATCCTGTGGGTGAACATGATCACGGCGGTCACCCTGGGCATCGCACTAGCCTTCGAGCCCACCGAGCACGACACCATGGCCCGCCCGCCGCGACCCCGCGGCGAGGCGCTGCTGTCCGGCGACCTGATCTGGCACATCGTACTGGTGGCGGGGCTGTTCCTGGGCGGCGTGTTCGGCATCTACTTGTACGCTGTTGAGCAGGGCTACTCCATCGACCTGGCCCGCACCATCGCCATGAACACCCTGGTAGTGATGGAGATCTTCCATCTCCTGTTCATACGCAACATGCACAGCCCCAAGCTCGGCTGGAAGCAGGTACGCGGCACCCGGGTCCTCTGGGTGGCCATCGCCCTGGTGGTCGTCGGGCAGATCGCCATCACCTGCCTTTCGCCGCTGCAGGAGGTGTTCGAGACCGAAGCGGTTCCGCCACGGGACGCCCTGCTCATCCTGCTGGTGGGGGTGGCCCTGTTCGTGATCATCGAGCTGGAGAAGCGCCTGCGCCTGCATCTGCCAGCGGCCGCCCGAGCCGGACAGCGACGTTAGTCAGGTTCCGCTGCGAGGTAGAAATTCGCTCGGTATATTGGCTGGCGCGGCCGTTTGTCGGGTTGCCCTGGGGGCGTCGTAGGACCATGCAGGAACACTTCAGCGAGCTGGCCTTGCTGCTCATCATTGCCGCTGTGGGCGGGGCGGTGGCCATGCGGCTACGCCAGCCGGTGCTCATCGCCTACATCGTGGTCGGTATCGTCGTCGGGCCGGCGGTTCTGGGCATCGTCTCCGCCCACGACCAGATCGACCTGCTGGCCCAGATGGGCATCGCGGTCCTGCTGTTCCTGGTGGGCCTGAAGCTGGACCTCGCCCATGTCCGGCACATCGGTCCGGTGGCCCTGGCCACCGGACTCGGGCAATTGGGCTTCACCATCGCCGTCGGCTTCGCCCTGGTCCTGCTCCTGGGCAGGACGCCGCTGGAAGCCCTTTATGTAGCGGTTGCGCTGACCTTCTCCAGCACCATCATCATCGTCAAGCTGCTTTCGGACAAGCGCGAGATCGACGCCCTGCACGGCCGCATCGCCGTGGGCTTCCTGATCGTGCAGGACCTGGCCGTGGTGCTGGCCATGATGGTGGTGAGCGCCCTGGGCGGCGGCGGCGACGGCCCGGCCGAGGTGATCCTGTCCCTGCTGTGGCGGGTGGTCCTGGCCGCTGCCGCCCTGTACCTGCTGATGCGCCATGTGTTGCCGCGGGCCGTGGCCTTGATGGCCCGGTCCCAGGAGCTACTGTTGATCTTCGCCATTGCCTGGGGCGTCGGCTTGGCGGCCATCGGGGAATGGGTCGGCTTCTCCAAGGAGGCCGGAGCCTTCCTGGCTGGATTCTCCCTGGCCTCCACCAGCTATCGGGACGCCATCAGCGCCCGGCTCACCGGCATCCGGGACTTTCTCCTGCTGTTCTTCTTCATCGACCTGGGCGCGAAGCTCGATTTTTCCACGCTCGGCGGCGAGCTCTGGCCGGCCCTGGTGCTGTCCCTGTTCGTGCTGATCGGCAACCCGCTCATCGTCATGGCCATCATGGGCTACATGGGCTACCGCAAGCGCACCGGTTTCTTGGCCGGGCTCACGGTGGCCCAGATCAGCGAGTTCTCCATCATCTTCATCGCCATGGGCATCTCCCTGGATCATGTCGGCACAGAGGCCCTGGGGCTGGTCACACTGGTGGGCGTGACCACCATTGCAGTCTCCACCTATATGATCATTTACTCGCATCCGCTGTACGATCGCCTTGCCCCCTGGCTGGGGCTGTTCGAGCGGCGCAACCCCCAGCGGGAACTGGTCTCCGAGCAACAGCCAGGGTCAACCCGACCCGCGGACGTGATCGTGTTCGGGCTCGGCCGCTACGGCGGCCGCTTTGCCCAGGGGCTGGAAGCAGCCGGACTAGCGGTGATGGGGGTGGACTTTGATCCGGAGTCCGCCCGGGCCTGGCGCAGCAAGGGCCTGGCGGTACGTTACGGCGATGCCACCGAGGCCGAGCTGCTGGAATCCCTGCCCCTGGCCTCCTGCGCCTGGGTAGTCAGCACCCTACCGGATGTCGCCTCCAATCGCGGCCTGCTGCAAGCGCTGCGCACCCACCACTACACCGGGGAGCTAGCCATTGTCGCCCGCGCCGACGAGGACGGCCTGCAACTCAAACGGCTGGGGGTCCCGACGGTCATCTACCCGACCCGCAACGCGGTGGACTTCGCGGTCGATACCCTGGCGGGCATCATCCGGCGCAGCCCAAAAGGGCGGCGTCGCCATGATGCCGTAGAGCGAGGGGACTGATCATTCCGAATTGGAGGACGATGCCGTGAACAGATTTAGAAACGTCCTGTGCGTGGTATCCGCCACCCAAGACGATGCTGCGGTGGTGGAGCGGGCGGTAGCGTTGGCGGAGCATAACCAAGCCCGGCTGACCCTCTTTGCTGTTGTGCCGCGGGTGTCCGCCGGCATCGGAATGCCCGAAGGCGGTCCGGTCTCCGGGGACCTGCAGGCGTGGCTGTTGAATGAGGGTGACCAGTCCCTGTCCGCTTTGGCTGCGCCCCACGTGAAGCGGGTCGGTATCCAGAGCCGGGTAATGATCGGCACACCCTTCATTGAGGTCATTCGCGAAGTGTTGCGGGAAGGATGCGATCTGGTGATCAAGACGCCGGAGGATCCCGGCTGGCTCGACCGCCTGTTCGGCAGCGACGACCTGCATCTGCTGCGCAAATGCCCGTGTCCGGTCTGGATGATCAAGCCCCGGTCGTCCGGTACGTTCAACTGCATCGTGGCGGCCGTGGACGTGGCTGACAGCTATCCGGCCGACGAGGTCAAAGGTCGCCGAGCCTTGAACCGGCAGGTGATGGAAATGGCGGCGTCCCTCGCCCTGTCGGAG
This sequence comes from Chromatiaceae bacterium, assembly GCA_041753195.1. GTDB lineage: Bacteria > Pseudomonadota > Gammaproteobacteria > Chromatiales > Chromatiaceae > Thiodictyon. The sequence continues at coordinate 13,535 of JBGSUY010000316.1, read as the reverse complement.
TTCGCCGAACTGCACGTCGTGCATGCATGGGACGCTGTTGGGGAAGGGGCCATGCGCGGCGGATTCATGAGCACGGACGAGGAAAAGCTCAAGGCCTATGTGAAGGCGGTCGAGCGCCACCATAGCGAGAACCTCCGTGCACTGATGCGGGAGACGACCGACCGACTGGGTACGGAAGCCTCCCGCTTTCTGAAACCGCATGCCCACCTGGTGAAGGGTTGGGCACGCAAGGAGATCCCAGCCTTGGTCCGGCAGCTCGGGGCGGACCTGGTGGTCATGGGCTCCGTGGCCCGCACCGGCATCAGTGGCCTGTTGATGGGAAACACCGCGGAAATGATCCTGACCCAGATCGATTGCTCGGTGCTCGCCGTCAAGCCGGAAAGGTTCGTGTCGCCGATCACACTGGAATCCTGACGCCCCGGACGCCGGGCTTGCGAGGTCCCTCGCCAGCGACTCGGTGGTGTGGTCGGCATCGCCTGATCGGGCCGTTCGTATCTCCGAGAATGCACAGCCGCGACCGCTTCAGGTGCCGTGGCGGTGGCGCGATAACGCTCCTGGGTGCGGTGAATGAATTGTCCTTTGGGGCATGTCCTTCCATTGCTTGCTCGACTGATGACCCGGAACGATCCTACACGCTAGCAGGGGGTTGCTCTGCACGGCCGACAGAATGTTCAATCTTCGGTTCGCTGCGCGAGGGGTGATCACCGCCTCGACACCAACAGCTGTTGAACACATTGATTGTCCCCGGACGTGAAAACGGCCGCTGTGAGTGACAAGGCGAGATGTGACCAGCAAGGTGTGTGTGACCGCTCCCAGCGTGGACCTGCTGCTGGCACCGCTGGCACTTTACGGTCGAGTGTCCGGACCTGGCCGGTTGGAGCCGCTCAGAGAGTAGCCTGCCAGCGTCTCCAATGCGTCCTTATGCAAAGGATCCGATTATGCAAAGTTGTTCGTCGCAGCGGTCGCGGACCGTCGAAGGTAGGCGGCCGGCGAGCGCTGGGGCATTGTCATAATCCCAGGGTCTTCAGGAACCCGACCAGCGTGTCTGGAGCCCGGTAGCGTTTGAGCGCCGTATCCGGTTCGTGGAGTTTGGCCAGGGCACGTTCCTTCATCGCCAAGTCCGCTTCGATGTACTGATGGGTCGTGGTGGGACTTTCGTGACCCAGCCAGAGGGCGATGACGCTGATGTCGACTCCGGCCTGCAGCAAGTGCATGGCTGTCGTATGGCGAATCGTGTGCGGCGAGATCGACCGTTTCGCCAGGTCCGGGTGGGTCTTGGATACCGCCGCGACCGCCGCCGCCAATCTGAGGGCGACATTAGTGCGCGTCATCGTGCTGCCGTCGCGATTGGGCAGCAAGGGCGACTGCACGACGAGGTTCGGGTTCTGGCGCAGCCACGCGCGGATCGTCTTGGCCGTTGTGCGCCAGAGCGGAACGCTGCGTTGCTTACGGCCCTTGCCGTGGAGATGAACGCACGCGGCGCGATCGTCGAGGACGACGTCGCCGACCTTGACCTGGGTGATCTCGGAGACGCGCGCCCCGGTGTTATAGAGCATCTGGAAGAGGGCATGGTCACGCTGGCCGATCCAGGTGGCAGGCGGTGCGTCGATCACGGCGAGCATCTCCTCGGGGGAGAGATACCCGAACAGGGGACGCTCGAAGCGCTTCAAGGGGATGGCGAGCGCGCGCTCGACGACCGGCAGCGCGGAGAGGTCCCGGTGGCCGGCGAATTTCAGGAATGAGCGCAGTGCTGCCAGGCGGGCGTTACGGCTGCGTACGCAGTTATGGCGTTGCTCCTCGAGATGCGCCAAGAAGGCCGTGATCAGCTGCGGCGTGATCTCCGCGAGCGTCATGGCAACCGGGGCCTTGCCGAGGTGTGCTTCGGCAAACTGCAGAAAGAGGACAAGGGCATCGCGGTACGTGGCGACGGTCCGTGGGCTCAACGCCCGCTGTTGGGTGAGATACTCGGTGAAGTAGGTTTGTACGAGGGTCGCGAAGGAGGGGGGTGTCTGAGCCGGCTTACGCATCGTCGGCCCCCACGCGCGCGACGAAGCGCTCGAAGGTATCGCCCGCGAGGGCCATCAACTCCGGGACCGCCGAGAGATACCAGTAGGTATCGGTGATCTTGGTGTGGCCCAGATAGGTCGACAGTGCCAGCATCCTTTGGTCGAGGTCGACACCGTCGCGATGCCACTGCATCAGGCGTCTGACGGCAAAGGTATGTCGCAGATCGTGCAGCCGTGGCGCGTCATGGGCGCCGCGGTTGACCCAGTGGAGGTGATCGCGCAACCGATTGAAGACGCGATGGACCTGTCGAGCCCCGAGGGCTTGTCCCAAGCGCCGACCGCGGCTACCGGTGAAGAACGGGGAATCTGGCGTCGTCGCCACGGCGCACCGCCGCCGTCGGCGAAAGCGCTTCAGCGCCTCGATCGTGCTGGGATGCAATGGCACCTGTCGCGATTTGCCGCACTTGCTCACGCGCACCGTCAACAAGCCGCGAGCGAGGTCGACGTCGCGCTCCTGCAGGTGGATGGCCTCGGACACCCGTAGACCGGTTGCCGCCATCAGCCCAAATAAGGCTTCGTAGGTTGCCGGACGCAAGCTGCCGGGTGGTCCGAGGTGGGCGGCGGCGTCCAACAGCGCGACGATCTCCTCCTCGCGGTAGATGTGCGGTGCGACCCGTTTGGGCTCGGGCCCGAAGATCGTGTCCTCCGGGATTTCGGTTTGCGGCTCGAACTGCTGCAGGTAGTGGACGAACGGACGCAGCCTCTGCATCCGGCGATACCAGGTCTCCCGCGTTCCGCGACCCGCTCGAGCCTGCTGCGCCCAAGCGACCATCAGGCTCACCGTGAGCGGGCCCTCGTGCTGCTGCTCGGCCACGAAACGCGCAAAGTCGGCGAGCAGGGTGTCTTGTGCGTGCAGCGCATAACCGAGCCGGCGACGCTCTGCCAGATACTCGGACACTCTGACCTGAAGGGGGACCGACGCGCTCATGAGGCGCTCCCGGGCCACGGCAGAGCGACCAGCGAGAGGCTCGGCGTGTCGAGCTTGGCGTAGATCTGGGTGGTGGTCAGCGAGCGGTGGCGCAGGAGATCGGCGACCTCCTTGAGGGAACTGCCATGCTCCAGGAGACGGCAGGCGAAGGTGTGTCTGAGCCGATGCGATCCGGAGTACGGCAATCCGCTACGGCGAAAGGCCCGGGCGATCACCTTTTGGACGGCGGTTGACGTCAGCGGGAGATCGTGCGGCCTGAGGTGGCGGACAAAGACCGCACCGCTGGCGCTGCTCGGGCGCTCGCTCTGCAGATAATCGGCGAGTGCCTGGCCGGTTTCCGCCGGTAGAGGTAGCTGGTCCTGGCGAAGTGACTTCGTTCCCCGCAGCATTACCGTACCGGCCTGCCAATCGATGTCGCTGATCTTCAGGCGGGCGATTTCCCCAGCCCGCAGTCCGAGGTCCAAGGCGCAACGAACGATGGCGTAACTGCGCTTCCTCCCAGGCCCGACCGCTCGACAGGCGCCCAACAGCCGTTCCACCTCATCGGCCGCCAGCGTGCGCGGCAAGGTCGCCAGCGTCCAATGCGCTGGGGAGACGATGACGGCGGCTAACGCCCCGACCGCATCCCCGCACAGACTGCGGTAGCGCAGGTAGCTACGCAGCCCGCTCACCAAATAAGAGGCATACGACGGTGTCGTATGGGTCTCAAGCTCGTCGTTGAGGAACTGGCGTATATCGCTCGGCCGCAGTTCGGCGATATCGATGGGGCCGCTGGCGAACCGTGGACGCAACAGCCCGCCTGCAACGCGTAAGTAACCCCTACGCGTACCTGGCGACAGACCCTGCACGTCGCGTAGGTGCTGTTCGAAGCTGCGGAGCTCTTCGACGACCGGGCCGGTGCCAACGGGGGTTCCCGCACAGGGCGGAGACAAGTGTGTATCGCAACTCATGGTGGTCTCCAAGGAGTGGAGCCACCACTTCAGAAGGGCGGGGAAATTATGTCGAGCAGTCGGCCACGACGATGGGCGCCTAACCGCGTCCTACTTCAGCCCAGGCAGGCTCTCGGGCGGAAACTCTGCATAATCGGGTCCTTTGCATAAGGACGCTTATGGAAAGCTTTCCATAAGCGTCCTTAGCGGTCAGCCAATACCTCCGCGTCGAGCGGCAGCAACCAGCGTGAAGCTCCCGTTCGCCGCTGATGGGTGCGCGTCTGCAGTTGGCCGGAAGCCACTGTTCGACGGGTCGCGGTATCGGTCACAGCGGTAGCAAAATCAAGGTCGGCTCTGGCCGACCATCGCGGCCCGCGTCATCCAGGGCAAGAACAGCCTGCACCTCCTCACTTTCCTGTGGCGGATGGCTCCTTGCATTGATGACCTGGTAGGGCGAGTTGGTCACTCGACAGTCACGGACTTGGCGAGGTTGCGGGGCTGGTCCACGTCGGTGCCCTTGAGGACCGCCACGTGGTAGGCGAGGAGCTGCAGCGGGATGGCAAAGACCAGAGGGTCGATGAGGTCGTCGGTCTCAGGGAGGCGGATCACGGTGAGATCCTGGGCTGCCGCGAGGGGGACGTGGAAGTCGGCGAAGACGTAGAGACGGCCACCCCGGGCGCGGACCTCCTCGAGGTTGGACTTGAGCTTCTCCAGCAGGGTGTTGTTGGGGGCCACCGCCACCACCGGCATGTCCTCGTCGATCAGGGCCAGGGGGCCGTGCTTGAGCTCGCCGGCGGGATAGGCCTCCGCGTGGATGTAGGAGATCTCCTTGAGCTTCAGGGCCCCCTCCATGGCAATGGGGTATAGCTCGCCGCGACCCAGGAAGAGGGTGTGCTGTTTGTCGACGAACTGCTCGGCCAAGGACTCGATCTGGCCGTCCAGGGCCAGCACCTGCTCGATCTTGTTGGGGAGCGAGCGCATGAGGGTCACCAGGTGCTCCTCGGCGGCCTCGTCGAGCCCGTGGTAACGCCCCAGCGCGGTGGTCAGGAGCAGCAGAGCGACGAGCTGGGTGGTGAAGGCCTTGGTGGAGGCCACCCCGATCTCGGGCCCGGCATGGGTGAGCAGCACCAGGTCCGACTCCCGGACCAGGGAGCTCTCCGGGACATTGCAGATTGCGAGCGTGGCCGCGTAGCCGGACTGCTTGGCGAGGCGCAGGGCCGCCAGGGTGTCGGCGGTCTCCCCGGACTGGGAGAGGGTGACGAAGAGGGCCTCCTTGGGGACCACGTGGTGCCGATACCGGTACTCGCTCGCCACCTCCACGGTGCAGGGGAGCTTGGCCAGGGACTCGATCCAGTAGCGGGCCACCAGGCCCGCGTGGAAGCTGGTGCCGCAGGCCACGATGGTGACCGCCTGAATGCGGGCGAAGAGATCGGCGGCGGCGTTGCCGAAGCTCTCGGGGAGCACCCGGTTGCCTGAGAGCCGCCCCTCCAGGGTGTCGGCGATGGCGCGGGGCTGCTCGAAGATCTCCTTCAGCATGTAGTGCCGATAGGTGCCCCGCTCCGCCGAGTCGGTGGAGATGTGGGACTCCTTGATCGGTCGCTCGACCGGACGGCCCTCCCGATCCCAGATGCGCACCTTCTCCCGGGTCAGCTCCGCGATGTCCCCCTCTTCCAGGAAGATGAAGCGGTGGGTGACCGGCAGGAGGGCGAAGACGTCGGAGGCGATGAAGTGCTCCCCGAAGCCCACCCCGATCACCAGGGGGCTGCCCTGGCGGGCGGCCACCAGGTGCTCCGGGTCCTGGGTATCCAGGACCCCCAGGGCATAGGCCCCCGTCATTCGGGCGGTGGCGCGGCGCACCGCCTCGATCAGGGAATGGCCGGCCTCGAGCTCGTCGTAGATGGCGTGGACGACTACCTCGGTGTCGGTCTCGGAGGTGAACCGATGTCCCGCCGCCGTTTGCTCCCGGCGCAGCAGCTCGTGGTTCTCGATGATGCCGTTGTGCACCACGGTGCAGCGGTCACGGCAGACATGGGGGTGCGCGTTGCGGGTGGCAGGCTCCCCGTGGGTGGCCCAGCGGGTATGCGCTATCCCCAAGGTCCCGGGCAGGGGGTGGGCGGCAACCTCGTCGCGGAGCTTGGCGACCTTACCCAGAGTGCGGACCCGGTGGAGCCTTTCGGGCTCCTCCAGGACCGCCATCCCGGCGGAGTCATAGCCCCGGTATTCGAGTCGCCGGAGCCCCTCCAGCAAGATGGCCGCGACCGGGCGTTGGGCGATGGCGCCGACGATACCGCACATGGGCTCTCCCCCTTGGTTCGGCTGATCGGATCGAAATCAGGTCTTTGGCTTTTTTCGCGGCCGCTGCCAGCCGGCGATGCTGACCTGGCGGCCGCGGGCCAGGGTGAGCTGGTCCGGCGGGGTGTCCCTGGTGATGACGGAGCCAGCCCCGATGGTTGCGCGTGCCCCCACGGTCACCGGGGCCACCAGGGCGGTGTTGGAGCCGATGAAGGCACCGTCCTCGATGATCGTCTTGAACTTGTTGGCACCGTCGTAGTTACAGGTGATGGTGCCGGCGCCGACGTTGACCCCGATCCCAATCTCCGCGTCCCCCACATAGGTCAGGTGGTTGACCTTGCTCCCCGGGCCGACCCGGGACTTCTTGATCTCCACGAAATTTCCGATGTGGGTGTCGGCGTCCAGGCGGGCCTCGGGACGCAGCCGGGCGAAGGGACCGACGCGGGCACCAGGGCCGATCTCAGCGCCCTCGATAACGCAGTTCGCCAGGATCTCCACCCCGTCGCCGATAACGCTGTCCCGGATCAGACAGTTGGGGCCGATGCGCACGCCGTTACCCAAGGTCACATGACCCTCCACCACCAGGTTCACGTCGAGGGCCACATCCCGGCCGGTCTCGAGGGTGCCGCGGATGTCGATCCGGGCCGGGTCCGCCAGGGTGACGCCCCGGCGCATCAGGTCCTCCGCCTGGCGGCGCTGGTAATAGCGCTCCAGCGCGGCGAGCTGGACGCGGTCGTTGACCCCCGAGACCTCTTCGACGGTGGGCGCCTGGGCGCTCGCGACCTCGGCCCCGTCCGCCACCGCGAACGCGATGACATCGGTCAGGTAGTACTCGCCCTGGGTGTTGTCATTGGTGAGCCGATCGAGCCAGCCCTGGAGCCGGGCCCGGTCGGCCACCAGGAAGCCGGTGTTAACCTCCCTCACCGCCAGCTCCTCTGGGGTCGCATCCTTGTGCTCGACGCTGCGTAGGACACGGCCGGTGGCGGGGTCCCGGAGGATGCGGCCATAACCGGTAGGATCCTCGAGCTCTGCGGTCAGGATGCCCAGCGGAGATTCACGGCTGGCCTCGATCAGCCGGCCCAGGGTTTCTGGATCCACCAGGGGCACGTCGCCGTAGAGGACCAGGATGCGGTTCATTGCCTCGACCAGGGGCATGGCCTGCCGGACCGCATGGCCGGTCCCCAGCCGCTCAGGCTGCTCCACCCAGGCGCAGTCCCGGTCCGCCAGAGCGGTCAGGACCTGCTCCCCGCCGTGACCATAGACCACCACCGTCTTGACCGATCCGATCCGATCCGCCGCGTCCAGCACATGGGCGAGCAGGGGCCTGCCGGCCAGGGGATGGAGGACTTTGGGCAGGGCGGAGCGCATGCGCTTGCCCATGCCGGCGGCCAGGATTACGACACCCAGGTTCATCTCACGTGTCCCCTTGGCTGCGTGAACCGAGGGCCTAGTGGAGCGACCGACCCGGAAGGGCGCAGGCGCCGTCGTCCTGGGTAATCTCATCCGCGCTGGGATCTCGGACCTCCTGGATCCGCACATGCACCTTGAGTGACTTGCCGGCCAGCGGATGGTTGCCGTCGATGGTCAAGGTACCCTCGCCAATGCGGGTGACGAAGAAGGTCTTCGTCTCGCCGCTCTCACTCTGCATAGGGACCTCGGCCCCCACGAAGCGAAACTCGGGCGGGACGTGCTCTAAGTCATCGGTGAAGGTGAGGTTGGGGTCATGCGGGCCGAAGCCTTGGTCCGGGGCCAGGGTCAGCTCCACCCGATCGCCGGCCCGCTTGCCGGAGACCGCCGCGTCCAGGCCTCCGATGAGCTCGGTGTTGCCCCCGTGGATGTAGCCCACCGGCAGGTCGGTCTGCTCCAGGATGTTTCCGGTGTCGTCGGCGATGCTGTAGGTGAGGCTCACGTACTTACCGGGGTGGACGATCTGATCGCTCATGCTGAGGGTGCCCTCTACGGTTCGGTGCGTTAGGGTAGCGCAATTGGGGTTAGGCGCGGATTGGAGGAACCGGCGCTGCGGACACGCGAAGGCCCCCACCCGTCGGATGGGGGCCCTGATACTGGCCGGCAGAGGGTGCGGGCGAATCAGCCGCGTTTCAGCTTGCGGAGCTTCTCGATGGCGCGCAGCTGGGCGATGGCCTCGGCCAGCTCTGACTGGGCCTTGGCGTACTCAAACTCGGCGGTGTGGCCGGCCAGCGCGTCCTCGGCGCGGCGCTTGGCGTCCATGGCGGCGGCCTCGTCCAGGTCCCGGGCGCGGATGGCGGTATCCGCGAGGACGGTCACCGCCATGGGCTGGACCTCGATCATGCCCCCCGAGACATAGAAGTGCTCCTGCTCCCCCCGCTCGTTCTCCACCCGCACGTCGCCCGGCTTAAGCCGGCTGATGAATGCGGTGTGGCGCGGGGCTATGCCCACCTCCCCCATCTCCGCCGTCGCGTACACCATGGCCGCGGTGCCCGAGTGGATGGCCCCCTCGGCGCTGACGATGTCTACGTGGATGGTCATTGGCATGGGAGGTCTCCGTTAGGCACCCATCTTCTGGGCCTTGGCCACCGCCTCGTCGATGCCGCCCACCATGTAGAAGGCCTGCTCCGGGAGATGGTCGTAGTCGCCGTTGACGATGGCCTTGAAGTCCTTGATGGTGTCGGAGACGGACACGAACTTGCCGGGCGCCCCGGTGAAGACCTCCGCCACCGTGAAGGGCTGGGACAGGAAGCGCTGGATCTTGCGCGCCCGGGCCACCGAGAGCTTGTCCTCCTCCGAGAGCTCGTCCATGCCGAGGATGGCGATGATGTCCTTGAGCTCCTTGTAGCGCTGCAGGATACCCTGGACGGCGCGCGCTGTGTCGTAGTGCTCGGCGCCCACCACGTTGGGGTCGAGGATTCGGCTGGTGGAGTCGAGCGGGTCCACCGCGGGGTAGATACCCAGCTCGGCGATCTGTCGAGACAGCACCAGGGTGGCGTCCAGGTGGGCGAAGGTGGTGGCCGGCGACGGATCCGTGAGGTCGTCCGCCGGGACATAGACCGCCTGGAAGGAGGTGATGGAGCCGGTGCGGGTGGAGGTGATGCGCTCCTGCAGGGCGCCCATCTCGGAGGCCAGGGTGGGCTGGTAGCCCACCGCCGAGGGCATGCGCCCGAGGAGCGCGGAGACCTCGGTGCCGGCAAGGGTGTAGCGATAGATGTTGTCGATGAAGAGGAGCACGTCCCGGCCCTCCTCACGGAAGTACTCGGCCATGGTCAGCCCGGTGAGCGCCACGCGCAGGCGGTTGCCCGGGGGCTCGTTCATCTGGCCGTAGACCAGGGCCACCTTGTCCAGCACGTTCGACTCCTTCATCTCATGATAGAAGTCGTTGCCCTCGCGGGTGCGCTCACCCACACCGGCGAACACCGAGAAGCCGCCGTGGGCCTTGGCGATGTTGTTGATGAGCTCCATCAGGGTCACGGTCTTGCCCACGCCCGCGCCGCCGAAGAGACCGACCTTACCGCCCTTGACGATAGGCATGATCAGGTCGATAACCTTGATGCCGGTCTCCAGGATCTCCGTGGAGGCGGCCTGATCCTCGAGCTTGGGGGCCGGGCGATGGATGGCCCAGCGCTCCTCGGCACCCACGGGACCCAGCTCGTCCACAGGGTTGCCGAGCACGTCCATGATGCGGCCCAGGGTCTTCTGGCCCACGGGGACGCTGATTGGGGCCCCGGTGGAGGCGACGGGTAGCCCCCGCTGGAGGCCGTCTGTCGAGCCCATGGCAATGGTGCGCACCACCCCGTCGCCGAGTTGCTGCTGCACCTCCAGGGTGAGCCCGGCGGAGTCGATGCTGAGTGCCTCGTAGACCTTGGGCATCTCGCCCCGGGCGAACTGGACGTCCACCACGGCGCCGATGATCTGTACGACTGTTCCGGAGCTCATAGTCTTTCCTCTTCTCGCCTGGGGGCGTCGACGGGATTCTGTCTGAGATAGGTATGAATACTGAGTCGGCGTCTGCCCGTTTGGGGGTCCAGACGCTAGACCGCCGCGGCGCCGCCGACGATCTCCGAGATCTCTTGGGTGATTGCCGCCTGGCGGGCCTTGTTGTAGACGAGTTGGAGCTCGTCGATCAGGTTGCCGGCGTTATCGGTGGCCGACTTCATGGCGACCATGCGCGCCGCCTGCTCGCAGGCCCCATTCTCCACCACGGCCTGATAGACCAGGGACTCGATGTAGCGGGTGAGGAGCGAGTCGAGCACGGTCTTGGCATCGGGCTCGTAGATATAGTCCCAGTGCAGGGGCATGGACTGCTGCTCGCCAGCGACGATGGGCACCAACTGAAGGATACCGGGGCGCTGGGTCATGGTGTTCACGAAGACATTGGACGCGACATAGATCGCATCGATCTCCTTTGCCTCGAAGGCATCGAGCATGACCTTGACGGTGCCGATCAGGTCCTCGATGTGGGGCTTGTCCCCCAGGTGGGTGGCCTGGGCCAGGACATTGCCGCCGAAGCGCTTGAAGAACCCCAGGGCCTTGGTCCCGATGGTGCAGAAGACGGGCTCCACACCCGCGGCCCGGGCCTCCTTGATCTCCACCAGGAGCCGCCGGAACAGGTTGCTGTTGAGCCCGCCGCAGAGCCCCCGATCCGTGGACACGACGATATAGCCGACCCGCTTGCGCTCCCGCTCCGCGGCCATGAAGGAGTGGCGGTACTCCGGGGTAGCCCGAGCCAGGTGCTGGATCACCTGGAGCATCTTCTCCGCGTAGGGACGGGAGGCCGCCATGCGCTCCTGGGCACGGCGCATCTTGGAGGCCGCGACCATCTGCATGGCCTTGGTGATCTTCTGGGTGCTCTTGATGCTCGCGATCTTGCTGCGGACTTCTTTGGCGCCAGCCATGTTCTTAAGCTCCCAGCCTCCACCTTTGCCCCATCACAGGGGTTTCTCGGCATGCTGAATCAGATTTCAGGTTTAGCGTGGATCGAACGGGTCGTGACGTACCCGAAGGGAAACATCGCGACCGGCGCTAGCCGGGCGCGTTACCAGGTGTTATTCGCCTTGAAGTCCTTGATGGCCGCGTGCATGCCGGACTGGATCTCGTCGCCGTAATCGCCGGTGTTGTTGATCTTATCGATCAGCTCGGATTGGCTGGTCCTCAGGTAGGACTGAAGCGCCTGCTCGAAGGCCACCACCTTCTTCACATCTACATCGTCCAGGTAGCCCTCGTTGGCCGCGAACAGCGAGAAGGCCATCTGCGCCACGCTCATGGGGGAGTACTGAACCTGCTTCATCAGCTCGGTGACCCGCTCACCGCGCTGGAGCTGCTTGCGGGTGGCCTCGTCCAAGTCGGAGGCGAACTGCGAGAAGGCCGCCAGCTCCCGGTACTGGGCCAGGGCAAGTCGGATGCCACCGCCCAGCTTCTTGATGATCTTGGTCTGGGCCGCGCCGCCCACGCGGGACACCGAGAGACCCGCGTTGATGGCGGGACGGATGCCGGCATTGAACAGATCGGTCTCGAGGAAGATCTGGCCGTCCGTGATGGAGATGACGTTTGTGGGCACGAAGGCGGAGACGTCGCCGGCCTGGGTCTCGATAATCGGAAGCGCCGTGAGTGAGCCCGTCTTGCCCTTCACCTCGCCATTGGTCACCTGCTCGACGTAGGTGGCATTGACCCGGGCCGCCCGTTCGAGCAGGCGCGAGTGGAGATAGAAGACGTCGCCCGGATAGGCCTCGCGCCCCGGCGGGCGGCGCAGCAGGAGGGACACCTGGCGGTAGGCCCAGGCCTGCTTGGTGAGGTCGTCGTAGATGATCAGGGCGTCCTCACCCCGATCCCGGAAATACTCGCCCATGGTGCAGCCGCTGTAGGGAGCGATGTACTGCAGGGCCGCGGAGTCCGCGGCGCCCGCGGACACGATGATGGTGTGCTCCATGGCGCCGAACTCTTCGAGCTTGCGCACCAGGGTGGCGATGGAGGAGTTCTTCTGGCCCACCGCGACGTAGATGCATTTAACGCCGGTGCCCTTCTGGTTGATGATGGCGTCCACCGCCACGGCGGTCTTGCCGGTCTGGCGGTCGCCGATGATCAGCTCGCGCTGACCGCGCCCAACGGGCACCATCGCGTCGATGGCCTTGAGCCCGGTCTGTACGGGCTGGTCTACCGATTGGCGGGCGATGACGCCGGGGGCCACCTTCTCGATCGGCGAGGTGGCCACCGCATCGATGGGGCCCTTGCCGTCGATGGGGTTTCCCAGGGCGTCTACGACGCGACCCAGGAGTCCGGGACCCACCGGCACCTCCAGCACGCGACCGGTGCAGCGAACCCAATCGCCCTCGGAAAGATGCGTGTAGGCACCCAGGACCACGGCGCCTACCGAGTCCCGCTCCAGGTTCAGCGCCAGGCCGAAGGTATCCCCGGGAAACTCCAGCATCTCGTAGTACTTGGCGTCCGAGAGTCCGTGGATGCGGGCGATGCCGTCTGTCAGGCTGACGATGGTCCCCTCGGTGCGGGCCTCGGTCTTCAGCTCGAACTGCTCGATCTTCTGTTTGATGAGGTCGCTGATCTCGGAAGGATTCAGTTGCATGGCGGTATCTCGTTCAGAATGGGCCCGTTGGCGAGCGGCGCGTTCAGAAATGGAGTGCGTGAGCGAGCTGCTTCAGCTTGCCGCGGACCGAGTCGTCGATCACCAGGTCCCCGGCGCGGATCTCGACGCCGCCGATGAGCGCGGGGTCTTCCTCCACCGCGAGCTCCACCTGGGCGCCCAGGCGCCGGACCATGGCCTCGGCGATCGCCTGGCGCTCGTCCTCGCCTAAGGGAAAGGCGCTGCGGACCAGGATCTGCCGCACCCCCTGGTCCGCCTCGCGGCGGGCCTCGAACAACTCGCCGATCTCAGGGATGGCCGCCAACCGGCCGTTGTCCGCGAGCAGGCGCACCAGGTTCGCGACCTCCCCAGGGAGCGCGTCGCCGCCGACCTCGATCAGCAGGTCGCGGATACGACCCCGAGGTACATTGGGGTTGGCGATCTGGCGGGCCACCTGAGGATCGGTCGCTGCGGCGCCCAGCAGCCCGAGGGCCTGGGACCACGCCTCCAGCTGCCCGGTCTCCTTGGCGCGCTCGAACACCGCCTCGGCGTAAGGCCGGGCGATGGTGGTGAGTTCTCCGGCCATGGGCGCCCTCTAGATCTGTTTGGCGAAGGATTCGACGAGCCCGCGGTGGGCCTCCGGGTCGATCTCCTTGCGGAGGATCTTCTCGGCCGCCGCCACCGCCAGGGTGGCGACCCGCTCGCGCAGCTCCTCCCGAGCGCGGTTGGTCTCGCGCTCGATCTCCGCCTGGGCGGCCGCCACCAGACGCTGG
>JBGSUY010000315.1:0-2285 GCA_041753195.1 Chromatiaceae bacterium | reverse complement strand
GCTTCGCCGCGCGTCATCCGGGTTGGGGTCCCGGTTGGGGTCCGGACGGGGGTCCCGGCTACGGTGCCGGTTGGGAGCGCGGTTGGGGTCCGGGCCCGGTCGGCGGTCGGCCCTGCTGGCGCAACCCCTGAGCGCGACCTGAGTCGCTGGCGTGCGTCAAAGGCGCCTCCAGGTGGGGGCGCTGTTTGACGTTCGAAAGCGAGCCCCTGACGCCCTGCTTCCTGCGTCGCAACGAGGTCCTGATCGGCGTGGGCGCTGAGCCTCCGGCCGCGCCTGAGCCCGGGGCGGGGCCGTGGGGATGCCTGCTGAGAGCAGCATTGAGGGTAGCGGCCTAAGGGGCTGCGGGGTCTCCCTCGCCGCCTTGCTCGTCGCGCTGCTCGCCATCGGCACGGGGCTCCGGCACCTGGACGTGGCCACGGCGGGGCTGGAGGTCTCCAAGCAGCGGGTTGGCGAGGTCCCGGTGACCCTCTACCGCTCATACAGCTTTTCGCGGTCACCCTGGCACGCAACAGCTATCTCGCGGTGACCTTCGATCTTCCTGGCCAGAGCGGCAACCAGACGGTCTTCGTGGCCCGAATCGAAGACCAGGAGCGCCGGGTGGCGGCCCTGCTCGAGACCCTGGAGTCCGTGGTCGGCCTCGCGTCCGGGCTGCCCGGCTCGGACCGCCGCCTGGCGTTGCTCGGACACTTCATGGCCGGCGACGTCCTCATGGTCTTCTTCCTGCTGGACGGTCTGATCGGCGGCTGGGTCTACCGGCGCACCTGGCACCCCCTGGTGGGGGCCCTCGGCATCGGGCTCCTCTTCGCCTGGGCCATCGCGGTGAGCTCCCCCGTGGTGAGCTGACAGTACGAGCGACGCCCCGCCGCGATACGTTCCCACGGATTCCAGGGGCCTCGGTGCCTGGCTCATCGCGCTGGTGCGGCGCTCCGACGGATTGACCGGGCGAGTCGGGCGCATCAATCCGATTGCGACAACAGATCCAGGTTGCCGCCGGTCGCGGCGGTGTTGATGGTCAGGACCCGCTCGGTGGTGAACCGCTGCAGGTAGGCGGGTCCGCCGGCCTTGGGTCCGGTTCCGGAGAGTCCCTCGCCGCCGAAGGGCTGCACCCCCACCACGGCACCGATCAGGTTGCGGTTGACGTAGTAGTTGCCCGCCCGGACCGCCGAGGTCAGGCGTGCGACGGTGCGGTCGATGCGGCTGTGGACCCCGAAGGTGAGCCCGTAGCCCGTGCGGTTGATGGCGGCGATCACCTGGTCCAGGGCCCTGGCCTCGTAGCGGATCACGTGGAGGATGGGCCCGAAGACCTCACCGCTGAGGCGCCCCAGGCCGTCGATCTCGAAGACCTGGGGGGCGACGAAGGTGCCGTGGCGGGTCTCCTCCGGCAGGGTGTAGCGGTAGACGAGGCGGCCCTCCCGCTCCATCCGGCGTGCATGGTCCTCCAGGCGTTCCTGGGCCTCGATGTCGATCACCGGCCCCACATCCGTGGCCAGGTCCCAGGGGTCGCCGATCCGGAGCTCCGCCATGGCCCCCGCGAGCATCTCGAGCACCCGGTCGGCGATCTCCCGCTGGAGGAAGAGGACACGCAGGGCGGAGCAGCGCTGGCCGGCGCTCTGGAAGCTGGAGGCGAGGACGTCGGCCACGACTTGCTCGGGCAGGGCGGAGGAGTCCACCACCAGGGCGTTCTGGCCCCCAGTCTCGGCGATCAGGGGGACGATGGGCCCATCTCGGGCGGCCAGCGCCCGGTTGATGGCCCGGGCCGTCTCGAAGGAGCCGGTGAAGGCGACCCCGGTGATCCGCGGGTCCGTCACCAGGGGGCCGCCGACCCGGGGCCCATCCCCCGGTAGCAGGTGTAGCACGTCCGGCGGGATGCCCGCCTCATGGAGCAGTCGAACCGCTAGCGCCGCGATCAAGGGCGTCTGCTCGGCGGGCTTGGCGATCACCGCATTGCCGGCCACCAGGGCGGCGCTCACCTGTCCCAGGAAGATCGCGAGGGGGAAGTTCCAGGGGCTGATGCACGCGAAGACCCCACGCCCGTTGAGCGAGAGCAGGTTGCGCTCGCCGGTAGGTCCCGGTAGGAGGCGCGGCTCCGCGAGCTGCTCCCTGGCCCGGGCCCCATAGTAGCGGCAGAAATCCACCGCCTCCCGGACCTCCGCGATGCCGTCTGGGATGGTCTTACCGGCCTCCCGGCAGCACAGGGCCAGGAGCTCGCCCAGGCGTTCCTCCAGCAGGTCCGCCGCCCGCTCCAGGCAGGCCGCTCGCTCGGCCGCGGGCACCCGATCCCAGGA
>JBGSUY010000314.1:0-1774 GCA_041753195.1 Chromatiaceae bacterium | reverse complement strand
GGCACCCGGCGGTGCCTGAATGGGCGCGATGCGCGGGCGCTCGCTCCCCTCGGCCCCCCGCTCCCCCTCGGGGGCGTGGGGGGAGCTTGGAGCCGGCGTCCTGCCGGCAGCCTGATCAGAATTGCACCAAGACCAGGTGTTGCGGAACCACAGGCTCGGCAGGAGCCATATGTCGGCGGGCTCTGGGCCCCGATTGGTGGCGAAGAGCCGCAGGTGGATGCGTGTGGGGCTCGCCTTGGCATAGCGCACCTCGACGTCCCAGTAGCGGTCCCCCGCAAAGGCTCCGCTGTCGTGCAGGCTCGCCGGCGGGTCCGCGCGGCCGCGCCGGGCGTTCTCCGCCACCAGCCAGTCGTAGGGGAAGGGGCCCTGGGGGACCATGTAGCGGTAGCGCAGCCAACTGTGGGAAGGGGTGGCATCCAGATGGAAGTAACACTCCTTGACGTCCTCGCCGCGGTTGCCCTGCTTGCCTGTGAGCCCGAAGAGGCGCTCCTTGAGGATGGGGTCGCGCCCGTTCCAGAGGGTTAGTGCGAGGCACAGACGCTGCTCGCGGTCGCAGATCCCGGCGATGCCGTCCTCGCCCCAGCGAAATACCCGAGAGCGGGCCTGATCGAAGTCGAAGTGACCCCAGGCCTCGCCGTCCGGGCTGTAGTCCTCCCGCACCGTGCCCCAGGCCCGCTCGGAGACATAGGGACCCCAAAGCCGCCAGTCCTCGTGGCCCTCGCGCCGGGCCTCCAGGCGGTCCCGCTCGGGGTTGGAGGCAGGAGAGGGGGTGCTGGCTGGTTGCATGGTGGCTGTGTCACTCAATCGCGATCTCCGTGCCTGGCCGCAAAAAAATGGCCGGCATGCACCGGCCCAGGGGGGGAGGGAATACTCACGGAGCTCCCATTGCTCCGCGGGAGCTGGGGCACACCCCCGGGAGGGCGTGTTGCCACAGTCCCCGGCGACCGCCCTGGGCCGCGTTCGGCCGGCACCGGGGTTGCTTGATCCTTGGTCGTTGCAGTGGCGCGATCCTTACAGTCTGTCTGGTGGTTGCGAGGCGCTTCTCCGGGGTCGCCTGCCAACTGAATCCACGCGGCAGGCGACTCGGGGCATCAGGCCAGCTTGCAGGTGTTGATGCCCAGCAGCCTGTAGGCCGGGCACCAGGACAGGAGGCCGGTGGCGAGGGGGACGATACCGATCCAGGCCCAGGGGCCGAGGGTTCCGGTGGCGGCGAGCCCGATCAGGGCGAGCCCGGCGACGATGCGCAAGATGCGGTCGAGGTTTCCGACGTTTTTCTGCATGGTCATGATCTCCAGGTTGGGTGAGCAGGGTCCGGGGCGACCCGGACCAGGGGGACCGATGCGGTCGTGACCGACCGGCGAGATTTAACCCCGCGACGGGTCGAGCTGCAGGGTTTCTCCAAAATCTTGGTCGTGGCGACTGGACGATCCTTACAGGATGCGCGAACCAGTGACGGTCGAAGAGGCACACTCGGGCGGGCGTGCTCGCCCGAATGGGCCCTGACGCCTGGCCCGTCATGCCCCGTCGCGCGCCAGGCGCAACCCCTGGAGCTGCCAGCGCTCGTGGGGGTAGAAGAAGTTGCGGTAGCTCGCCCGGACATGATCGCGCGGGGTGGCGCAGGAGCCTCCCCGCAGCACCATCTAGTTGCACATGAACTTGCCGTTGCATTCCCCGAGCGCCCCCGGGGGCGCGCGATAGCGGGGGTAGGGGGATAGGCCGAGCCGGTCCACTCCCAGAGGTCGCCGAACATCTGCCGCGGCGCGCCGTCGGCCTG
>JBGSUY010000313.1:0-3871 GCA_041753195.1 Chromatiaceae bacterium | reverse complement strand
CCAGTCCTCCCCCCAGTCCCCCCAGTCGCCCGCCCCTGCCTCGTCGGCGGCGGCCACGGGGTTCACCTGCGGGCCATGCAGCAGGGCCAGCAGGCAGGCAAGGTGCAGAGCCGGTCTCGACACGCGCATGGCGCGGACCTGGCGGCGGGCCCGAGGGACTTCAATGGATATACTGTCGGCCACGAAACCACCCGAGACTGACCGGTCATGCCCCGCGCCACCCTGCTGCGCCAGCGCCTGCTGACCCTGTTCCTCCTGGCCCTGCTGGCGCTCTTCTCGCCACTGGTGGCCCGGTTCGAGTCGATGCCGGCCTGGCTGGGGATCCCTGCCCTCTATCTCTATCTTTTCGCCGTCTGGGCCCTGGTGATCGCCGCGGCGGCCTGGATCGTGTCGCGAGGCAGGGATTGATCTCCGGGCCCCTGGTCATCGCCGTCGCCTGGAGCTATCTGGGCCTGCTGTTCGCCCTGGCCTATTGGGCGGACCAGCGCGCCGATCAGGGACGCTCGGTGATCGGCCATCCCACGGTCTACGCGCTCTCGCTGGCTGTCTACTGCACCGCCTGGACCTTCTACGGGAGCGTGGGGCGCGCCACCGCCACCGGTCTCGGCTTTCTCACCATCTATCTGGGCCCGACCCTGATGGCCCTCCTGTGGGCCTCCCTTCTGGTGAAGATGGTGCGGGTGAGCAAGTCCCAGCGCATCACCTCCATCGCGGACTTCATCGCGTCGCGCTACGGCATGAGCCAGCTGCTCGGCGGCCTGGTGACGGTGATCGCGGTGGTGGGTGTGGTCCCCTACATCGCCCTGCAGCTCAAGGCCATCGCCTGGAGCTACACCATCCTGCTCCACTACCCGGAGGTCAGGATGCCGGAGTCCCTCGGCCTACCCTTCTGGCAGGACACGGCGTTGGTCATCGCCCTGCTGCTGGCGGCCTTTACCATCCTGTTCGGCACCCGCCACCTGGACGCGAGCGAACGCCATGAGGGCATGGTGGCGGCCATCGCCTTCGAGTCCATCGTCAAGCTGCTGGCCTTCCTGGCGGTGGGGGTCTGGGTGACCCTGGGCCTGCTCGGAGTGGGCGAAGGGATCGGGGCCCCCCGGCTAACCGACCTGGGCTCCAATGCGGGTGTGGCCCGCCTCCTCGAGCCCGCCATCGGCTCCCCCGCCAACTGGTTTGCCATCTCCCTCCTGGCGGGGCTGGCGGTGGTCCTGCTACCGCGTCAGTTTCAGGTGGCGGTGGTGGAGAGCAGCAACGAACGCCAGGTCCGTCGCGCCATCTGGCTCTTCCCGCTCTATCTGCTGCTGATCAACCTGTTCGTCATCCCCATCGCGGTGGCCGGCCTGCTGGTCTTCCCGGACGGCAATATCGATCCGGATACCTTCGTCCTCACCCTCCCCATGGCCTTCGGCGAGCCCTGGCTGGCGCTCGCGGTCTTCATCGGCGGACTCTCAGCCGCAACGGGTATGGTGATCGTGGAGACCATCGCACTCTCCACCATGGTCAGCAACGACCTGGTGCTCCCCTTGCTGCTGCGCCGCTGGGGGCCCGGCAACAAGGGGGCGGACATGGGGCGGCTGCTGCTGCGCATCCGTCGCTCGGCCATCGTCGCCATTCTTCTGCTCGGCTATCTCTACTACCACCTGGCCGGGGAGGCCTATGCCCTGGTCGCCATCGGGCTCATCAGCTTCGCCGCCGTCGCCCAGTTCGCACCCCCGGTGTTCGCGGCGCTCTACTGGCGCGGCGGCACCCGGGAGGGGGCCCTGGCGGGGCTCTCGGCGGGCTTCGCGGTCTGGGTCTACACCCTGCTCCTGCCCTCCTTTGCCAAGTCCGGCTGGCTGCCGGGCGGGTTCCTGGAGTCCGGCCCCCTCGGGATCGCCTTCCTCAAGCCCCAGGCCCTGTTCGGGCTGTCCGGCTGGAACGAGATCACCCATAGCCTGTTTTGGAGCCTGACCGCCAACATCGGCGCCTTCCTGTTGGTGTCGTCCCTGCGCTCCCCCAACGCCACCGAGGCGGCCCAGGCCAGCGCCTACGTGGACGCCTTCAAGCAGGGGCGGCCGGCGGGGCTGCCGATCTGGCGTGGCAGCGCCGAGGTGGAGGAGCTCATGGCCCTGGCCCGCCGTTTTCTCGGGGCCGAGCGCACCCGTCGCGCCTTCACGGACTACGCTCGCTCTCGGGATGTCGCCAACCCCGTCGATCTTCCGGCGGATGCCCAGACGGTCCATTTCGCCGAGACCCTGCTCTCCGGCGCCATCGGCGGGGCCTCGGCCCGGGTCATGGTGGCGTCGGTGACGGACGAGGAGGCCCTGGGGCTCGACGAGGTTCTGAACATCCTGGACGAGGCCTCCCAGATCCGGGCCTACAGCCATGAGCTGGAGCAGAAATCCCGGGAGTTGGAGGCCGCCACGGCAGAGCTGCGCTCCGCCAACCTGCGGCTCCAGGAGTTGGACCGCCTGAAGGACGACTTCATGTCCTCCGTGACCCACGAGCTGCGCACGCCGCTCGCCTCCATCCGGGCCTTCTCGGAGATCCTCCACGACGACCCGGACATCGAGCTCGGCGAGCGCAAGCGCTTCCTGGGGATCCTGGTGAGCGAGACCGAACGCCTGTCGCGTCTGGTCAACCAGGTACTGGACCTGGCCAAGATCGAGTCCGGGCACGTCGATTGGCGCGCCGAGCGCGTGACGCTGCAGGAGATGATCGAGCAAGCCGTGGCGGCCACCAGCCAGCTCGTGGCGGAGCGCCAGGTCCAGGTGTCCCTGGACCTCTGGCCGGAGCCGGCCCAGGTGCGGGCGGACCACGACAGGCTGGTCCAGGTGATGCTCAACCTGCTTTCGAACGCCGCCAAGTTCGCCCCACCCCAGGGCGGGCGGGTGGAGGTCCGCCTGACCTCCTCGGCCCACTTCTGGCGGGTATGCGTCACCGATAACGGCCGGGGGATCCCCACCACCGACCTGGAGCTGGTGTTCGAGAAGTTCCGCCAGGCCGCGAGCGGAGGCGAGAAGCCCATCGGCACGGGGCTGGGGCTGCCCATCTGCCGCCAGATCGTGGAGCACTTCGGCGGACGCATCTGGGCCCAGGCCGGCAACGCGATT
Organism: Chromatiaceae bacterium; assembly: GCA_041753195.1. Taxonomy (GTDB): domain Bacteria; phylum Pseudomonadota; class Gammaproteobacteria; order Chromatiales; family Chromatiaceae; genus Thiodictyon. The sequence continues at coordinate 779 of JBGSUY010000313.1, read as the reverse complement.
GGTGCTACCCTTTGCTTCGAGCTCCCGAGCCTGAGCTCGGATACAACCCCGTCCCCCGGGACGGCGCAACCTGGTGACGCCCAACCATGAGCCCGCGCGTGCTGATCGTCGACGACGAGCCCAACATCGTCATCTCCCTGGAGTTTCTGTTCAAGCGGGAAGGGTTCGCGGTCATGGTGGCGCGGGACGGGGAGGAGGGGCTGGCCGCCATCCGCGACCAGCACCCGGACCTGGTGGTGCTGGATGTGATGATGCCCAAGCTGGACGGCTTCGCCGTGCTGGAGGCGGTGCGCGCGGACCCCGGGCTCGCCTCCACCCGGATCCTGATGCTCACCGCCAAGGGACGGGAGGCGGAACAGAAGAAGGGACTGGCACTGGGCGCCGACGCCTACCTGTCCAAACCCTTCTCGACCCATGAGTTGGTGGCTAAGGCAAGGTCGCTGATCGAGCAAGAGGGCTGAGAGGTTGTGAAGAAACCGTAGCGAGCAGCCCCGAGCACAAGGAGCCGCGCAGTGAGCGACGAGACATATCAAGTGGATAGGCGAGGAGCGAACGAGCACGCGACGCCGTGATCGGGGCGCGCAGTAGGTTTATTCACAGCCTCTGAGGCGCTGGGGAGCCCCGGCCGCGGCGATGGCGCCGCTCCTACCGGTGGCGCGCGCCACCGAATGATGAGATCGGACATGTGGAACGGCGAATCCCGGCCATGAGCCACCGCGAGACCCCCGATTCGACTCCCGAGACGATCGGCGCGCCGGACCAGGCGCCGCTGCGCGCCC
>JBGSUY010000312.1:0-1701 GCA_041753195.1 Chromatiaceae bacterium | reverse complement strand
GACCGGGTCACCAGCGCCGACCGCGTGCGGCTGGATGGCCACGAGGTGCGCCGGCCCCGGCGGCGCGAGCGCACGAGTGAGATCATTGCCTACCACAAGCCCGAGGGGGAGTTGGTCACCCGCCGGGATCCCGAGGAGCGCCCCACGGTGTTTCGCCGACTTCCGAGACCTAAATCCGGCCGTTGGATCGCGGTGGGCCGGCTCGACATCAACACCTCCGGGCTCATCCTCTTCACCACCGACGGGGATCTGGCCAACCGGCTGATGCACCCCTCCCGGGAGGTGGAGCGGGAGTATGCGGTGCGCATCCTAGGGGAGGTGCCGACCGGGACTCTGGAACGGCTTACCGAGGGGATCGAGCTAGAGGACGGTCCAGCTCGCTTCGACCGGGTGGAGGAGCGCGGCGGATCCGGGGCCAACCGTTGGTATCATGTGGTGCTGCGGGAGGGCCGCAACCGGGAGGTGCGCCGGCTCTGGGAGGCCGCGGGCTGCCAGGTCAGCCGCCTGATCCGGGTGCGCTATGGCAATGTGGAGCTGGGGCGGCGGCTCTTCCCCGGCGTCTGGCGACCCCTAACCGAGGAGGAGCGCGAGGCCCTCCTGGCCATCGCCGGCCTGGGACCGGCGCGCCACCGGGGTATGGGAGCCGGTACCCGCAGGGATCCTGGGCCCCGTCCATCGAATGGACCCAGGGGCCGCGAGCCCGTGCCGCGTGGGAGTCGCTCGACGGCGAGGGGCAGGGATTAGTCGTTACCGCGGCGCCGCCCGGGATGCCGGAGCTTCCGAACCGGTCGGGGCGCGACCCCCAACAGCTCCTATTCCCAGCAGCTCAGGGCCCAGGGGTCCGTGCAGGGATTCTTGTGGCTCCGGACCAATTGGGTCCCCGGCGGGGTCTGCTGGGATACGACCCATCGACGAAGGCGGCCCGCATCCCCCACGGGGGTGCGTTTGCCCGAGGCATCGAGCAACACGATATCCATGCGCTCGCCGCCCACGAGCGCCCGCATCACCAGACAGTGGCCCGCCTCATTAATGAAGCCGGTCTTGCTCACCTCGATCTGCCACTCCGGGTTCTTGACCAGGGGATTGGTGTTCCGGTACTCGAGCAGGCCCGAATCCCCGTGGGGCGCGACCTGCATGCTTTCGCGGCTGGTGATCTCGCGGATCAGGGGATACCCGGCGGCGGCGCGGATAAGCTTCAGCAGATCCTCCGCGGTGGATTGGTTGCGCCCGTCGAGACCGGTGGGGTCGGCGAACTGGGTGTCGGCCATCCCCAGGGCCGAGGCCTTGCGGTTCATGGCCGCCACGAAGGCGGGCTTGCCCCCGGGCAGTGCGGTGCGCCCCAGGGCCGAGGCTGCCCGGTTATCGGACGACATGAGGGCGACCGCGAGCATTTCCCGGCGCGGCAGGGTCGCGTGACGGTCAATGCGCAGGCGGGAGCGGCTGTTGCGCAGGGTGTCCCGGTCCGACTCGTCGATGGTGATGGGCTCGTCCAGGGGCAGGTCGGCGTCGAGCACCACCATGGCGGTCATCAGCTTGGTAATCGACGCGATGGGCTTGCGCTCCCGGGCGCGCTTAGCGTAAAGGGTGCGGCCGAGCTCGTCCACCACCAGGGCGGCGGTGGCGTGGATCTCGAGCTCAGCCGGGGTCACCTTGAGATAGCGCGCGCCAGTCTCCGCCGCCGCGACCTGACCTTCACCGACG
>JBGSUY010000311.1:0-26168 GCA_041753195.1 Chromatiaceae bacterium | reverse complement strand
CTCATCGACCGCCGTCGCGACGGCGCCCTGCTTCGCGAGCTCTACACGCGCGACGGCAGCGGCACCCTGATCACAGGCCAGCCTTACGAGGGCTTAAGGCCCGCACGCATCGACGACGTGGCCGGTGTCCTGGAGCTGCTGCGACCCCTGGAAGAGCGCGGGGTCCTGGTGCGCCGCTCCCGGGAGCGCCTGGAGACCGAGATCGACCGCTTCTGGCTCATGGAGCGGGACGGCCTGGTGATCGGCTGCGCCGCACTCTACGCCTACCCCGCCGACTCCATGGGGGAGCTCGCCTGCGTGGCCGTCCACCCCGACTACCGCAGCGAGGGCCGCGGCGACAAGCTCCTGCAGCACATGGAGCAGATCGCCCGTGCCCGCGGTCTCCAGCGCCTCTTCGTGCTCACCACCCAGACCTCCCAATGGTTCCAGGAGCGCGGCTTCAGCCCCGCCCCCCTCGACGCCTTGCCCATGGAGAAGCAGGCCCTCTACAACTGGCGGCGCAACTCGCTCGCTTTCATCAAGTCGCTGACCGTTTAGGCGGGCCTTGCGGCAGGCAGATAAGAGTCAGGTCAAAGGGGTCACCATTTAGCTGACCGTCAAGGAGTCTGACCGTGAAGGACCGCCAAGGGGTCCACTTTACTTACTGTGAGTAGGGCTGAAAGATGGGATTGATTGGGCTCATCGCGTAAGGCCAATACCCGCTACATGGCGTGTGACGGGAGGAAACGCTGCCTCGGGCGGCCGAGTCAAGCCCCACAAGGGTTGCCGCAACACGTTATCCCGGCAGGCGCTGGGGCCTCATAGTCCGCGCCGTCATCCGTTCATCCCCAGGGTCCGTCCCCCATGAATCCACTGGTGCAGTCGGCCATCCTGACAATCGGCCTCTTCTTTGCGCTCATCGCGGCCCAAGTCGTCGGGCGCAGGCTGGGCGTTCGGCGACTGGCGCGCCTCGGAAAGGAGGACACCGCCGGGCAGGGTGCGGTCCAGGGGGCGGTCTTCGCCCTGCTCGGGCTGCTGATCGCATTCACCTTCACCGGGGCCGCCTCGCGCTTCGATCACCGCCGGGATCTGATCGTCCAGCAGGTCAACGCCATCGGCACCGCGTGGTTGCGCCTAGAGCTCCTGCCCGCCGCGGATCGCCTGCCCCTAGAGGCGGGGCTTCGCGACTACGTGGATGGCCTGCGCCAGGCCGTCAGGCTCGCTAAAGAGCCGGAGCAGTTCATAGCGGTCGTGGGCCGTCTTCAAACCCTCGAGAGAGAAATTTGGGGCCAAACCGTGGACGCCGTCAATCGGGACGGACGCCCGCAGGTGGCCAGCCTGGTGCTGCCGCCGCTCAATGAGAGCTTCGACCTCTCCACCAGTCGACTGGCGGCCAACCGCATCCACGTGCACACGGGGATCGTCGCCTTGCTGGTGGGGCTTGCCGTCCTGGCCGGGCTGCTCGCGGGGCACGGTCAGGCCACCACCCGGAGACCGGACCTGATGCATATGGTGATCTTCGCCGCCCTGCTCTCGCTCACCCTCTACTTCATCATGGACTTCGAGTACCCGCGGCTGGGGACCATCACCGTGGATGCGTCGGACCAGCTCTTCGCTGAATTGCGGGCGAGCATGGACTAGTCTCCGAGGGCCGAGGGCGGACAAGCCTCACACGGTGAGGTACTCGCGCACCAGGTCCTCGCTCAGGCCGTCGATGGGGCCGGATGCTTTGAGGCGGCCGCGGTCCAGGATCAGGAAGCGGTCGGCGACCCGTCTGGTGAAAGGGAGCTTCTGCTCCACCAGGATGACGGTGAGCCCCAGCTCGGCGATCAGGCGGCGGATGATGTCGCCGATCTCGTGCACGATGTTGGGCTGGATGCCCTCGGTGGGCTCGTCCAGGATCAGGAGCTTTGGATCAATGCCGAGCGCCCGGCCGATAGCCAGCTGCTGCTGTTGGCCGCCGGAGAGGTCGCCGCCGCGGCGGCGCAGCATCTCCTTCAAGACTGGAAAGAGCTCGAAGATGAAGGGGGGAATCTGCCGGGAGCCATCGGGGCGCGCCGGCAGCCCGATGCGTAGGTTCTCCTCCACCGTGAGCAGGGGGAAGATCTGCCGACCCTGGGGCACATAGCCCACCCCCAGCCGGGCCCGGCCCTCGGCGGGCAGGCGCGCCAGGTCGTGCTCGCCCCGGTAAACCACGCTGCCTGAACGCAGGGGCAGGAGCCCCATGATGCACTGCATCAGGGTGGTCTTGCCGACCCCATTGCGGCCCATGACACAGGTGCACTGCCCGGCCGGGACCTCGATGTCGAGATCCCAAAGGGTGTGGCTCTGGCCGTAGAACTGGTTGAGGCCCTGAATGCTCAGCATGCCTGGTCCCATTCACTCGCCAAGATAGACCTCCACCACCCGGGGGTCGTTCTGGACCTCGTCCATGGACCCCTCCGCCAGGACCGAACCCTGGTGCAGCACCGTCACCCGCTTGGCGATGGAGCGCACGAAGTCCATGTCATGCTCCACCACCACCACAGAGTGCTTGCCCTCGAGTGAAAGGAGGAGCTCGGCGGTGCGCTCCATCTCCTGGTGGGTCATGCCCGCCACTGGCTCGTCCACCAGCAACAACAGGGGGTCCTGCATCAGGAGCATGCCGATCTCCAGCCATTGCTTCTGGCCATGGGACAAGGCACCGGCGGGGCACCCGACCTGGTCCACGAGACCGATGATGCGCAAGACCTGGTCGATACGATCCCGCTGCTCGCCCGAGAGCCGGGCCAACAGGGTGGGCCAGACCCGCTTGTCCCCCGCCATCGCGAGCTCCAGGTTCTCGAACACCGAGTGCTGCTCGAAAACCGTGGGCTTCTGGAACTTGCGCCCGATCCCCGCCTGGGCGATCCGCGGCTCGTCCAGCTCCAGGAGGTTGATCTGCTGGCCGAAGAAGCAGTAGCCCGAGTCCGGCCGGGTCTTGCCGGTGATCACGTCCATCATGGTCGTCTTACCGGCCCCATTGGGTCCGATCACGCAGCGCAGCTCGCCAACGTCCACGTAAAAGGAGAGGTCATTGAGGGCGCGAAAGCCGTCGAAGCTCACCGTGACCCCCTCGACATAGAGCAGGGTCTTGTGGGAGATGTCTAGAGTCTCGGCGAGGGTCTTGCCCGGGTTGAGATATTGCCAACGCTCCACCTGTCCGCCCATCAGACCGCCCTCCGCCAGGCCAGGAGCCCGGCGATACCGCGGGGCAGGAACAGGGTGACCAGGACGAAGAGCCCGCCCAGGGCGAACAGCCAGGCCTCGGGAAAGAGGCCCGTGAAGGTGCTCTTGCCGTAGTTGACGAGCAACGCACCCACCACGGCCCCGTAGAGGGTGGCGCGCCCCCCCACCGCCACCCAGATCACCAGCTCGATGGAGTTGAGCGGCGAGAACTCACCGGGATTGATGATCCCCACCTGGGGGACATAGAGGGCCCCGGCGACCCCCGCCAGCATGGCCGAGAAGGTGAAGACGGCTACCTTGACCTGGTCCACGCGATAGCCGATGAAGCGGGTGCGGGCCTCTGCGTCCCGGATGGCCACGGCCACCCGCCCGAGCCGGGAGGTGACGATGTATCGGCAGGCGAGATAACCCAATGCAAGGGCCAGGGCAGAGGCGACGAAGAGTCCGGCGCGGGTGCCCTGGGCCTGGAGATCGAAGCCCAACAGGTCCTTGAAGTCCGTGAGCCCATTGTTGCCGCCGAAGCCCATCTCGTTGCGGAAGAAGGCCAGCATCAGGGCAAAGGTCAGCGCCTGGGTGATGATGGACAGATAAACCCCCGTGACCCGGGAGCGGAAGGCCAGGTAGCCGAAGACGAAGGCCAGTGCCCCCGGGACCAGGATGGCCATCAGGGCGGCGAACCAGAACAGGTCGAAGCCCTGCCAGAACCACGGCAGCTCCTTCCAATTGAGGAAGACCATGAAGTCCGGCAGGAGCGGGTCGCCATAGACCCCGCGGTCGCCGATCTGACGCATCAGGTGCATGCCCATCGCATAGCCGCCGAGGGCGAAGAAGGCCCCGTGGCCCAGGCTGAGGATCCCCAAATAGCCCCACACCAGGTCCACCGCCAGGGCCAGCAGGGCATAGGTCAGGTACTTGCCGAGCAGGGTCACCGTGTAGGTGGAGACGTGCCAGGGGCTCGACTCCGGCACCGTCAGATTGAGCACCGGCACCACCACCGCCACCACCAGCAGCACCGCCAGCATCACCTGGCCGCCGGTATCGCCCCTCAGGGCTCTTACGAGACCCATAGCGACCTCAACCCTCGGCCGCGCGGCCGCGCTGGGGGAAGAGTCCTCGGGGACGCTTCTGGATAAAGAGGATGATGAAGACGAGCACGAGGATCTTAGCCAGCACGGCCCCGGCCCAGGGCTCCATGAACTTGTTGGCGACCCCCAGGGTCATGCCCCCAATCAGGGTTCCCCACAGGTTTCCGACCCCGCCGAAGACCACCACCATGAAGGAGTCAATGATGTAAGCCTGCCCCATGTTGGGGCCCACGTTGGTGAGCTGGGACAGGGCCACCCCCGCCACCCCCGCGATACCAGCCCCCAGGCCGAAGGTGAGTGCGTCCACCCGCTCTGAGCGCACCCCCATGGCACGGGCCATGGCCCGATTCTGGGCAACGGCCCTGACCTGGAGCCCCAGGGCGGTGCGCTTGAGGATCACCAACAAGGCAGCGAAGACCAGGAGCGAGAACACCAGGATATAGAGCCGGTTGTAGGTCAGGGATAGGGCGGGGTTGATGGCCAGGGAGCCACTCATCCAGGAGGGATTCTGCACCGCCACGTTCTGCGCCGAGATGGTGGTGCGCACCAGCTGCTGGAGGATCAGGCTGATTCCGAAGGTGGCGAGCAGGGTCTCCAGGGGACGGCCGTAGAGGAAGCGGATCACGGTGCGCTCGATGGCGATCCCGAAAAGTCCCGACACGATGAAGGCCGCGGGTATAGCCAGGAACAGGGAGTAGTCGATCAGTCCCGGCATCGCCTGTTGAATCAGGTAGGTGGTGTAGGCGCCGATCATGATCAGTTCCCCATGGGCCATATTGATGACCCCCATGACCCCGAAGGTGATGGCCAGCCCGATGGCCGCCAGCACCAGCACCGAGCCCAGGCTGAGCCCGAAGAAGAGGGTCTCGGCCCGGGCGTTCCAGGCGAGCCGGCTGTCGATGCCCGCCAAGGCCCTTTGGGCGGCGTCCTTGACCTCGGGGTCTGACTCCGAGACAAGGAGCGCGGCCAGGGAATTGCGAGCCCGTGGGTCCAGGTGATGGCCGAGACCGGCAATTGCGGCCAGGCGGGCCTCGGCGTCCTCGGCACCCAGGTTGGCGATCCCGAGGGCCAGGGTCAGGACCTCCCGCACTGCGGGCATGTCCTCCTTTTCCAAACGCGCGCTCAGGATCTGCCTCGCCAGGGGGTCGCTGGTGCCAATCATCTCCCGCGCCGCCGAGAGGCGCGCCCCGGGGTCAGGGCTCTCCAGGGTCAGGGCGGCGATGGCCACCCGCAGGGCGGTCCGCATGGTGTTGTTGACGGGGATCTTCTTGATGGCGCCACGCTCCACCTGCCCCAGGTCCTCGCCGGTTACGGGATCCTTGAGCGCGTAGCCCGCCCCCGATGGGCGCACGATGACGATGCGCTGATCGTCTGCGCGGGTCTGGAGGTCCCCGTCCTGCAGTGCCATGAGGACAGCAAGGGCCCGCGGATCTCCGCTTGCGGCGATCCCTGACAGGGCCTCTTGCTTCACTTGGAAAGACCGGTCTGCGAGGCGCGCGACCGATGATTCGAATCCCTGCTCCTCCGCCCTCGCACCCCAAGGCTGTATGCCGAGGAGCAGGAACGCGGCGATCAGGCCGGCCCATCCGAGTCCGGTACGGGACGGATCCTGGGTCATGGTCGGGGATCTGCCTCCAGGTTGCGTGAGAAGCTGGCCCCGTCGCTGAGAAGGACACCACCGGCCCCGCCCTGCCCGCATTCGGGAGGGCGAGGCCGGCTCTACCCCGCTTGTGACTGGGCTCGATGTTGGGCCTGCTACTGGGCCTTGGCCCCCAGGCAGGTCTTGGTCTTGGTGTTGTAGTTGCCGCAGTTGATGGGGGCGCGCCAGTCGGCCTCCAGGTCCTTGGACCCTTCCAGGAAATCCGACCAGGCATCACCGGGCACCGTGCCCTCGGTCTGCCAGACCACGGTGAACTGGCCGTCGTCCTGGATCTCGCCGATCAGCACCGGCTTGGTGATGTGATGGTTGGGTAGCATCTTGGCGATGCCGCCGGTGAGGTTGGGGGTCTCGAGCCCGATGATGGCCGCGGCGACCTTGTCCGGGTCCGTGCTTCCCGCCTTTTCAACCGCCTGGACCCACAGATTGAAGCCGATGTAGTGGGCCTCCATGGGGTCATTGGTGACACGCTTGGGGTTCTTGATGAAGGCCTGCCACTCCTCGATGAAGGCCGCGTTCTCCGGGCTATCCACGCTCATGAAATAGTTCCAGGCGGCCAGGTGGCCCACCAGCGGCTTCGTGTCGATGCCGGAGAGCTCCTCTTCACCCACCGAGAAGGCCACCACCGGGATCGACTCGGCGGATATCCCTTGGTTTCCCAGCTCCTTGTAGAAGGGCACGTTGGCGTCCCCATTGATGGTGGACACCACGGCGGTCTTGATGCCGGCAGAGCCGAACTTCTTTATATCGGAGACGATGGACTGCCAGTCCGAGTGACCGAAAGGGGTGTAATTGATCATGATATCCGCATCGGCCACCCCCTTCTGTTTCAGGTAGGCCTCGAGGATCTTATTGGTGGTGCGTGGGTAGACGTAGTCGGTCCCCGCCAGCACCCAGCGCTGCACGCCCAGATCGTTCATCAGGTAGTCCACCGCGGGGATGGCCTGCTGGTTGGGCGCCGCCCCGGTGTAGAAGACATTCCTGGAGGATTCCTCGCCCTCGTACTGGACCGGATAGAACAGAAGCCCGTTCAGCTCCTCGAACACGGGCAGGACCGACTTGCGGGAAACCGAGGTCCAGCAGCCGAACACAGCGTCTACCTTTTCCTTGGTCAAGAGCTCTCGGGCCTTCTCCGCGAACAGGGGCCAGTCGGAAGCGGGATCCACCACCACGGCCTCGAGTTTCTTGCCCAGGAGCCCACCCTTCTTGTTCTGTTGGTCGACCAGCATCAGCATGGTGTCCTTCAGCGTGGTCTCGCTGATGGCCATTGTGCCGGAGAGCGAGTGCAGCACCCCGACCTTGATGGTGTCCTCGGCCTGAGCACCGACGGCGACAGACAGGCCCAGGGCAAGACCGGAACCCAGGACCAAGCGATCAATTAGCGTGCGTTTCCGCATGAATGGGACTCCGTAGTTTGGCGATGACGACGTCTCAGAGACGGCGGGGGGAGCCTGCAGAGGCTCACAGGGAGCGCCAAGCAACGCCTGTGCCAGTCGACTCCTGCCGGTGAATCCGAGCGGCGCGGCCACAGCCGGAGCACGGGCCTGCACTTATCTGGTGCGCCTCGTCCACATCGGCGCATATATTGGCTCCCGAAAGGGGCACGAACGGCGACTGGAACCCCTCTGAAAGCGCCGTCTCACTGGCACGGTTACCCCGCTTGGGCTATCGTCGAAGCACTACACCACCACTGAGGAACTATGTAGATGAAAAGAACCCTGATCGCCCTAGGGCTCGCCGCCCTCTCCGGCACCCTGATGGCCGCCGAGATGGCCACCCCGGACGAGGCCAAGGCCCTGTCCCAGAAGGCCCAAGCCGCCGTGAACACGATGGGTCGGGAGCAGGCCTTCGCGGCCTTCGCCGCCGCCGACGGCGGTTTCAAGGAGAAGGATCTCTATGTGTTCTGCATGGACATGGACGGCGTCATGCTGTCCCATGCCGTCAAGCCCGAGTTGGTGGGCAAGAACCTGATCGACTTCAACAAGTACGGCGATGAGCTGTTCAAGAACATGGTCGCCGCCGCAAAGACCTCAGGCGAGGGCTGGGTGGACTATAAGTGGCCCTACCCCGGCACCGAGGAAATCCGGGAGAAGACCAGCTACGTGATGGCCAACAAGGAGGGGTTCTTGTGTGGGGTGGGGGCCTACAAGTAACCGCACGCGATTGCCTATAGCGCCGCCTCGCCAGGGGCGGCGTTTCCCGCAATGCAAAGCCCAGGGCCCCAGACACCTTCGGGGTCCACGCGGACGAGGCGCCGCCCTCTCCCCTGCCCAGGTTTAGGCCTAACCGCAGTCGTTGGGCATCCTATCCCTGGGCCCCGCATCGACGAGCCACAGCCGACCGCGTCCAGACCCCGCGCATCCCTACTCCGCGGCTAGGCAGCGGGATCCCCCGATCGATAGCCAGACTCGGCCTCGGCGACCTTTAAGATAGTCTCCCGGCCGCGGGAATCCGCCTGACGATAGCGCTCCACCAGGACCCGCTCCTCCTTCGAGAGGGGGTCCGTGTCCTCCAGGCACAGGAGATAGGTGGGCGTGACGCTCACCAAGGCCGTGGCGAGCTGCTGGGCCTCCTCGAGGCCCATACGCCGGATCCCCTGCTCGTAGTTGCTGATCCGCGACTTCGACAAGGCGCCGGTGAGGCCCGAGAGCTCAGAGAGGCTCAGGCCCTGCTCCTGGCGAGCGGTGCGCAGACGTTGGCCGATCTTCTTCGTGAGGTCCAACTCCACAGGGTGAGAAGCCGTTTTGTTCATTGTCTTTCGTTTCGCTGATGAGGACCTGATGAAGCGAAGGACGCGCCCCTTCGGTAGCGCGCCCGCGATTGGAAGGCGTCGCGACGCGTTCGCATTATCCCGCGAGGCGGCCATGCACCGCCATGGTCAATTGGCATCGGTCAGTGACGCCGGCACGACCTGCGTCGGAGCTCAGCGGGGGGCCTGGCCCCCCATCCGACCCACCGGCGCTAGCCGAGGAGCGCATCCTCCCATTGCCCCTCGCCCACCCGATGCTGCTGGGGCTCGACCACGCGATCGGCGAAGGCCTTGTCCAGGATCTTCAGGAAGCACTTGGTCTGGGGGGAGAGGAATTTGCCGCGCCGCTGGACGATCCCGTAGCTGCGCTTGGGGAAGTACTGGTCGATAGGGATTCGGCTTAACCTTTCGTCGCCGGTGAGGCAGACATCGGTAACGATGGAGATGCCGAGCCCCAGCTCCACATATGTCTTGATGACCTCCCAACCCCCCGCCTCCAAGGTCACCTTGTAGCTCAGATTGTGCTGCCTGAACACCAGGTCCACCAGCCGCCAGGTACTCAGGTGGCGCGGCGGCAGGATGAGTCCGTAGGGAGCGATCTCTTCCAGGGTGATAGAGTCGCGACCCGCCAACGGATGGTCCAGGGGCGTGATCAGGGTCGGCCGGTAGGTGACGAAAGGGCGGTAGTGGATGTCGTCCGGCACCTCCAGCATGGAGCCCACGGCGAGATCCGCCTCGTCCGCCCGCAGCATGGCGAGACCGTCACGCCCGGTGACGTTGTGCAGCTTGAACTCGATCCCCGGATAGGTCTCCACGAAGGTACGCACCGGCCCCGGGAGTATGTAGAGGATGGTGGACTCCCCGGCCGCGATATTGAGCACCCCGTGATCCACCCGGCCGCACTGGACGGCGAAGACGTCATGGAGCTTGTCCATTCCCTCCACCAGCGGCTCCGCCATCTGGAACAGGAGCTGGCCCTGGGGGGTGAGGCGGATCTTGGGGCCGCGCCGCTCGAACAGGATGGTATCGAACTCCCGCTCCAGGGCCTGGATCTGCAGCGAGACGGTGGGCTGACTCAGAAAAATCTTGTCGGCAGCCGCGCTTACGCTACCGGTACGGGCCGCATGACAGAAGGCCCGAAGCTGCTTCAGTCGATTCTGCTTGTAATGAATCTGGGAACCGGAGCCCATGGGTCATTCTCGTCGTTGCAGTGGTGGCAATTCCGATACTAGCCCAGAAATTCCATTGATAGAAGCAATAGCATAACAGTAGGCCCGAGGGCCGAGCGGCGAGTGCCAAGGGGAAAAGACGGTGACGGGTGGCGGAGATCAAGCGGATTTTGGGATCCGGGCTTATTCGGCCTCGGACCTTGGTCCTCGGCGCTTGGCCCTTGGCCCTAATTCCCTGTCAGGCCTCGTCGAGCTGATTGAGTATATTGCGCGCCACCCGCCGCTGGGACTCGTCCCCCTCTTCCAGCACCTCGTAGAGCACCTTGCGCGCGGCGAAATGATTCTCCAGCTCCCGCAGGCGGTTGGCGCGCTGGATCTTCTCCTCAACCCGATCGAGGGGGGCGCGACTCGCCGGCGGCACCGGACCGCGTCCGGACTCCTGCGCATCCATCAGGTCCAGTTCCTCCTCCATCTCCTCGTCCGTGAGGGGCTGCCAGCGCTCGGGATCGTCGAGCCCCCCCGCGTCGATGTCGCGGCCTACCACGATCTCGCAGCCGGCCCTGTCCGATCCTCTCGTCGGGTCGCGGATCAGGCCGGCTCCTCCCCCGGCAGGCCCAGGGCTGTGGGCCGCGGAGGCTGTAGCAGGTTCCGGGTCGGGGGCCTCCCCTGCGGAGCGCTGGCGTAAGATCACGCGGGAGAACAGGATCCCCACCTCGAACAGGAGCCACATCGGCAGGGCCAGGAGGGTCTGGGAGATCACGTCCGGGGGGGTGAGCAGCATCCCCGCCACGAAGACCCCGACGATCACGTAGGGCCGCTTGGAGGCCAGGGCCTCAGGCGTGGTTACGCCGGTCGCCACCAGCAGGATGGTGGCGATGGGGATCTCGAAGGCGACGCCGAAGGCGAAGAACAGGGCCAGGACGAAGTCGAGATAGGCCGAGATGTCGGTCATCATGGCGACGCCGGCGGGTGTAGTCCCGACCATGAAGGCGAAGACCAGGGGAAATACAACGTAGTAGGCGAAGAGCATCCCCAGGTAGAAGAGCACGATGCTCGACACCAGAAGCGGCACCGCGAGTCGCTTCTCGTGTCGATAGAGTCCGGGCGCCACGAAGGCCCAGATCTGATAGAGCGTAAAGGGCATCGAGAGAAACACGGCCGCCACCAGCGCCAGCTTGAAGGGCGTCAGGAAGGGTGAGGCGACCTGGGTGGCAATCATGGAGCTGCCCTCCGGCAACCGGGCCATGAGGGGCGAGGCCACGTAGACGTAGATTTGGTTGGCGAAGGGGAAGAGGGCCAGGAAGATCAGGAAGATCCCCAGGGCAATCCGCACCAAGCGGTCGCGCAGCTCGATGAGATGGGAGATAAAGGGCTGCTCGGCGCCCGGGTCGTCGGGCTCGCTCACGGGGGACATGATGGAAGTTCAGTGGCTCAAGCCAGGGACCGACGCCCCCTTCGGGCGCAGATCGGAATCAGGCATGGGGACAGGGACGCCGAGCCGCCGCCGAGTCCCTGCTCAGGCATCGCCGCCGTCCCGGTCCCGACGGCCGGCCGTGTCGGCCCCGTTTGACGTCTCGGACCCGGGCTTCGTGTCAGGGGCCTGCCGAAGCGCGGGCGTCGGCTCTTCCAGGATGGACTCCAGGGGGTTGCTGCGCGCCTGCTTCTCCAGGATCTCCTTCAGCTCCTGGGCCTTGAGCTCCCGGTCGATCTCGTCCTTGACCGAGGCCAGGGTACGGCGGGCCCGCCCGACCCAGAGTCCGGCGATCCGCGCGACCTTCGGTAAACGCTCGGGGCCGATTACTACGAGTGCCACCACCGCGATCAGGACCAGCTCCCAGAACCCAACGTCGAACATGGAGGCGGCTCGGGCGCGGCGGTCAGACCTTGGGCTTTTCCTGCTCGGCGGGCTTGGTGCCGGTGAGGTCCCCCTCCGCGACTCGCTTGGCCGCGTCCTGCTCCAGTCGCGTGGGCTCCTTGTCCTCTTCCTCCTTGTCGGCCGCGCTCATGGCGTTGCGGAAGCCCTTGACCGCGTTGCCGAGGTCCGAGCCGAGGTTCTTCAGTCGCTTGGTGCCGAACAGAAGCAGCACGATGACCAGGATGATCAGGAGCTGCCAGATGCTGATGCCGCCGAGTCCCATCTTCTCCTCCCCACCGCCGGGTGAGGAGCGGTGGCTTCTTAGGGGGTGACGGCGGACCCGCAGGTCCGCCGTCAACGACTACCATTCAGATGCTTAGGGGCACTGGGTGGCCCGGGTCTCCGAGAGGGGCCGATCATACCCCAATTCGATCTCGGCCAGGCAGTGCCCGCACGGCTGGGTGCCAGCCGCGCGATCAGCGACCCCGCGAGGCCTTCTCCTGGATCCCGGAGAGTCCGAACCGACGTTCGAGCTCGTCCAATACCTGCCGAGGCCCCAGCCCTAGATGGGTCAACAGCACCAGACTGTGGAACCACAGGTCCGCCACCTCGCAGACCACGCGCTCACCGCTCCCGTCCTTGGCGGCCATCACCGTTTCCGTCGCCTCCTCGCCGATCTTCTTCAGGATGGCGTCCAACCCTTTGCTATACAAGCGGGCGACATAGGAAGATTCGGGGTCGGCGGACTTGCGCTCCTCCAGCACCCGAGCCAGTTCCTCGAGGACGTCCCTCATGGACTTCCGCCGCCATAGATGGCCTTTGGATCCTTGAGCACCGGAGCGATTTCGACCCATTGGCCGGTGCCGTCGAGCTGCCGAAAGAAGCAGTTGTGACGACCCGTGTGGCAGGCGATGCCGCCGCGCTGCTCCACCTCCAGCAGCACCACGTCACCATCGCAATCGAGCCGGACGCTCCGGACCACCTGCTGGTGGCCAGACTCCTCCCCCTTGTGCCAGAGCTTCCTCCGGGAGCGGGACCAATAGACCGCGTGCCCCGTCTCCCGTGTCAGGTCCAGGGCCTCCCGGTTCATCCAGGCCATCATCAGGATGGTGCCGCTACCGGTCTCCTGGGCGATGGCGGGGACCAGACCGTCCGGATCCCACTTGATGGCATCGAGCCAGTCCCCGCTCATGGTTGCCCCCCTATCGGTTGGTCGGCGAGCCGCTGGCCCGCGGCGAAGTCCAGGGTTCCCTCGTAGATGGCCCGCCCGGTGATGGCGCCGATGATGCCGCTACCGGCGACCTCGGCAAGGGCGCGGATGTCCTCCAGGTTGGTGATACCGCCGGAGGCAATCACGGGGGTGCGGATGGCCTCCGCCAGGGCTCGGGTGGCCGCGACATTGGGCCCGTTCAGCATGCCGTCGCGCCCGATGTCCGTGTAGACGATGGCGCTGACCCCATCCCCCTCGAAGCGCCTGGCCAATTCATCCACCCGGTGCTCCGTAAGCTCCGCCCACCCTTGGATCGCCACCTGTCCGTCCTTGGCATCCAGGCCCACGATGATCCGGCCTGGGAATGACCGGCAGGCCCGGGCGACCAACTCCGGCTCCTTCACCGCCTGGGTCCCGACGATGCAGTAACTCACCCCGGCCTCCAGGTAGGTGGCGATGGTGGACTCGTCGCGGATGCCGCCCCCCACCTGGATGGGCAGGTCGGGGTAGGCCGTGGCGATGGCGCGGATGGCCCCCCCGTTCACCGGCCTGCCGGCGAAGGCGCCGTTGAGGTCCACCAGGTGCAGGCGGCGCGCCCCCTCCCCGACCCAGCGCCCGGCCATCTCCACGGGATCATCGGAAAAGACGGTCTCGTCCTCCATGCGCCCCTGGCGCAGGCGCACACAGCGGCCGTCCTTGAGATCGATGGCGGGGATCAGGAGCACTGGGGCTCACCCTCCTGCAATCCGTAAAGAGGTCGGAGCGGGAGCAGCGGTCTAACCACGCAGCGAACCCTTGGTGGATGGCGTCACCCCCGCCATGCGCGGATCAGGCTCCACCGCCGTGCGCAGGGCCCGGCCAAAGGCCTTAAAGATAGTCTCCGCCTGGTGGTGGGCGTTGGAGCCCCGCAAGTTGTCGATGTGCAAGGTGAGCGCCGCGTGATTGACCAGGCCCTGGAAGAATTCGTGGAAGAGATCCACGTCGAAGGTGCCGATCAGGGGCCGGGTGAAGGCGCACGCGAAGGTCAGCCCGGGCCGACCGGACAGGTCGATGACCACTCGCGAGAGTGCCTCGTCCAGGGGCACGTAGACGTGACCGTAGCGACGGATCCCCCGTTTGTCCCCAAGCGCCCGGGCCAGGGCCTGACCCAGGGTGATCCCGATGTCCTCCACGGTGTGATGGGCGTCGATATGAAGGTCCCCCACAGCCTGGATTTCCAGGTCGATGAGCCCATGGCGGGCCACCTGGTCCAGCATGTGATCCAGGAAGGGCAGGCCGGTCTGGAGGCTGGAGCGCCCGCTCCCATCCAGGTCGAGTGTGATCCGGATCTGGGTCTCCAGGGTGTTACGCTCCACCTGGGCGCGACGCGCGTTCGATTCCGATGTCATGGGGGACTCGATTTGGTGGGAACGCCCTTCATTTAACCACAGAGCGGGCTTGGGACCCCAGTCCTCAAGTCTCCAGCCAGAAGGTAACGGGGCCGTCGTTGGTCAGGCTCACCTGCATGTCCGCGCCGAAGCGCCCAGTGGCCAGCCGGGGATGGACCGTCCGGGCCCGCTGTACCAGGTAGTCGTAGAGCCGCTCCCCGAGCTCCGGCGGCGCGGCCCGGGTGAAGCTCGCACGGGTGCCCTTCTTGGTATCCGCCGCCAGGGTGAACTGGGAAACGAGGAGCAGCCCACCGCCGAGGTCCCGCAGGCTCCGGTTCATTCGGCCCTCCCCGTCTGGGAAGACCCGATAACCCAGGATGCGCTCCAGGAGCCGATCCGCCCGGGTCTCCGTATCCTCCGGCTGGACCGCCACCAGCACCAGGAGCCCCGGGCCGATAGACCCGATCGTCTCACCGGCCACCTCGACCCGGGCCTGGGTCACCCGCTGCAGGAGCCCGATCAACCGAGCTCCCGCGCGAAGCGGTCCGCGGCCTCCACCAGGGCGGAGCGAATACCCGGCTCGAAGGCGGAATGGCCCGCATCCGGGATGACCCGCAGCTCCGACCGCCGCCAGGCCTGGTGCAGCTCCCAGGCGGAGCGCATCGGGCAGATCAGGTCGTAACGGCCCTGGATTATGACGCCCGGGATCTCGCCAAGGCGGCCAGCATCCGCGAGTAGCTGGTTGGGGCGCAGAAACGCATGGTTCACGAAGTAGTGACACTCGATGCGCGCCAGACTGAGCGCCAGGTGGGGCTCGGCGAAGTGGGCCCGGATGTCCGGGTTGGGGAGCAGGGTGGCGGTGCGGCCCTCCCAGACGGACCAGGCCTTGGCGGCAGCCATGCGGGCCACCTCGTTGGGGCCAGTCAGGCGGCCGTGATAGGCCGCCACCAGGTCGTGCCGCTCCTCGGGCGGGATCGGGGCGAGGAAGTCCTCCCAGTAATCGGGAAAGGCCCAGCTCGCCCCTTCCTGGTAGAACCAGCGGATCTCCGCATCCCGGCAGAGGAAGATCCCCCGCACCACCAGGGACAGGACCCGCTCCGGGTGGGTCTCCCCATAAGCAAGAGCCAGGGTCGAGCCCCAGGAGCCGCCAAACACCAGCCAGCGCTCGATCCCGAGCCGCTCGCGGATGCGCTCCAGGTCGGCCACCAGGTGCCAGGTGGTGTTCCTATCCAGGGAGGCGTGAGGGGTGGAGCGCCCGCACCCCCGCTGGTCGAAGAGCACGATCCGATAGCGCTCCGGGTCGAAGAAGCGCCGATGGGCAGGCTCACAGCCGGCACCGGGTCCGCCGTGCAGGAAGACCGCGGGGATGCCGTCGGGGCGACCACACTCCTCCACGTAGAGCCGATGGCCGTCACCGACCGCGAGCTCATGGGTGGCATAGGGGCTGATGGGGGGATAGATGTCGGTCAACGCCGCTGTCATGGTCAAGTCAAGATTTGGGCCAGGGCTCCAGGCAACGGGGACTCAAGCACGCTGCGTCGGATGATTCCTACAGGTCTCTCGGAAAAGGCGGCGCCCCGCGCAGGAAGAGGCGGCGGAACCTAAAGCCTCCGCTGATCCATCCTTAGAGTGTCGCCGGAACGGATCTCCACGGATGGAGGATCGCAGGACCGCGGTCCATGATTCCGAATCCCGACCAAGCCCGGCGACACCCCGCCGCAAGGACGCGGCGGGCCACCCCCCGATAACCGCACGAACTTTACAGCCGCGCCCGAACCGCCCTTTTGGCACCTCGGTTGGGGCGCGAGGGAGCCGCAGACGCGTGCCAGAAGAGCGCGAGCCCGGCCGCGTCTGGGATGAGGAAGAGCCGAGGCGGAAGCACGAAAACCAGGGCAAGAAAGAAGTTAACGAAGGCGGCCGCGAACGCGACTACAAGATACGTCTGATCCGCCACCCAGAACACATGCCTGTCCAACAGCAGACTGCGCAGCGCGCCTCCACCCAGGGCAGCTGCCAGGGCGACCACGGTAATTCCGAACAGATGGTAGCGTTTACGACCGGCCTCCGGCACGCCAGCAGAAGCCATCATTACCACGGTGCTCAGGCCAATCCAGTACAGCCAATGGTCCGGGGTCGAGGGCACGCTAGCGCCTGCGCCGGTGCCGCCGTCTAGTCCGCCTTCACGGCGGTCACGTTGGGGCCCGCTCGCAGGCGCTTGGCCGCCGCGAACTCCTCGTCCGTCATTCGGCTGCCGACGATGTTGCGCAGCAACGACGCATCCCGGTCCCCCTGCTCCACCGCCAGCGACAGCCAGTAGTGGGACTGGGCCAGGTCGATCTCAACGCCGCGACCCTCCGCGTAGATCAGCCCCATCGCGTACTGGGCGTCCATCTCCCCCTTGAGCGCCAGGTCCCGAATCAAGGGGACCTTGGAGGGGTCGTTGCGCAGGAGGATCAGGTCTTTCAGGTAGCTCTTGTCGGCCATGGGTCCACCTCGACACGAGCAGTCAGCGAGCGTCACGCCCGCGAAAGCAAAAAGGGCGGGATGACCCGCCCTCTGCGCTGGAGATCCGCCGGAGTCTTGGCCGCGTTGGTCTCGCTCGGCGGACCCGTCCTGGCGCCCCGCTGGCCTGCCCTAACCCTTGACCCATTCTCCGAAGTTGTCGGTGCTCTTCTCCTCACCGTCCGCATAGCCAGCCTCGTAGGCCTCGGTCAGACGCTGCTCCTCGCGCTTGGGGTTCTGCAGGAAGCCGCACTGCCACCCTTGGATGTACTCGTCATCGACACCCATTTGCTCCATCTTGGTGACGGCGTCGTAGTAAAACTGGTTCATATCCGATCTCCGAGCGTTCTGTTTGCGGAAGGTGTGCCTTCGATTAATCTTGATGCAGTCAACGACGGTCGCAGGCCCTTGCACGCGCGCCGGCGGGGTCTCGACCGGTCCTCTCACTCTGGTCCGGGGCTTAACCCGCCGGCACCCCATGAGGCGCCTACGGGGGCGAGAAGGGGCATAAGAATACAGCGTATTTCTTATGGGTGACAAGCCGCCCCGGAGCTGGGCAAGCATCCGCCCCGCAACGGGCCTCAGAGCTTGTGAATAAACCTACTGCGCGCCCCGATCGCGGCGTCGCGTGCTCGTTCGCTCGTCGCCTATCTGGTTGATATGTCTCGTCGCTTACTGCGCGGCTCCTTGCGCTCGAGGCTGCTCGCTACGGTTTCTTCACAACCTCTCAGCCGAGACCCCGGGGGTTGCCATGTCTGGCCCCGCTTGCGAAGTGGCGCGGGCAAACCCATGTTGCCGGTGTCACAACCCGCAGCATCCCGGCCGATCCGCCCCGAGAGGAATCTACCGACGTCATGCGTCCAGCCCTTTTGCTTCGCGTCCTGGAGCGCGAGTTCGTCAGCACCGCCGAAGGTCACCACACCCCGGTCATGTTGTGGGGCCCCCCGGGTGTGGGTAAATCTCAGATGGTGGCCCATATCGCCGCCCGTCACCGGGCGCCCATGATTGACATCCGGCTTTCTCAGATGGAACCGAGCGACCTGCGGGGCATCCCCTTCCGGGTGGAGGATCGGGTGGAATGGGCCATCCCCGCCATCCTGCCGGACGCCGAGCGCCACGGCCCTACCGGCATCCTGTTTCTCGACGAGATCACCTCGGCCCCGCCGGCGGTCTCCGCGGCCGCCTACCAGTTGATCCTGGATCGGCGCCTGGGTGAGTACCAGGTGCCCAGGCACTGGGCCATCTTCGCCGCCGGCAATCGCCAGGGGGACCGGGGCGTCACCTACAGCATGCCGGCGCCGCTCGCCAACCGCTTCTCCCACTTCGAGGTGGACACCCACCTGGACGACTGGGTGGCCTGGGCCTACCAGAGCGGCATCGATGAGCGCCTCATCGCCTTCCTGCGCTTCCGACCCGAACTCCTGTTCGACTTCGATCCTGCCCACAACCCGGTGGCCTTCCCCTCGCCTCGCTCCTGGGAGTTCGCCCATCGGGGCTTGAAGAAGTTCGAGGACCACCCCGAGCTTCTGCAGGGGACGCTTCAGGCCTGCGTGGGACCCGCCGCGGGCATTGAGCTCACCGCCTTCGTCAACAGCCTGGACGAGATGCCGGACCTGGACGCCATCGTGCGGGGCGATGCGGTCCCGGTACCCCGCGAGATCGACCTCCAATACGCTGTGGCCGCCGCCCTGGTGGGCAAGGCGATCCGCGCCAAGGACGGCGACGACGCCGCCGAGGTCATCGGCAACATCCTCCGCTACGCGGGGCGCTTTCCCCAGCGAGAGATGGGGGTCATGCTGGTCTCGGATCTGCATCGCGCTATCGGCAACCGGCTCTTCGAGGTCCCCGCCTTCACCGACTGGGCCCAGGCGGTGGCCGATGTCATGCTCTTTGAGTGAAATCGAACATGCCTTCCGACCTCAGCACTATCGAGACCAAGCTCGCGGCCGCCCGCACCCGGCTGATCCTGGACAAGCCCTTCCTGGGTGCCCTGGTGTTGCGCCTGCCCGTGCACGCGGCGAAGCCGGACTGGTGTCCCACCACCGCTACCGACGCCCGGGCCTTCTATTACAACCCGGACTACATCACCTCCCTGACCCTGGACCAGACCCAATTCATGCTGGCCCATGAGGCCCTGCACTGCGCCCTCTCCCACTTCGCCCGGCGCCAGCACCGGGTGATGCACAAGTGGGACCTGGCCTGCGACTACGCCATCAACCCCCTGCTGATCGACGACGGGTTGCAGCCCCCGCCCAACGCCCTGGTCATGCCCATGTACAAGGGAATGACCGCCGAGGAGATCTATCCCCTCATCGACGACAATGACGAGTCGGAGACCCTGGACAAGCACGCCTACGACCGGGACAACCAGAGCCGCGGCTCCAAGAGCCGGCTCGACGAGAAGGACCTGGACCAGCAGCAGCGGGACCGCCAGCAGTCCGAGCCGGATCAGACCGAAGCCCAACAAGGCAACCAGGGGGGCGAGCGCAACGCCCAACCCCAGGACGGTGGCGGGGCTGGCGAACCGGAGCCCCTAACCCCCGACGAGCAGGATACCCTCTCGGTTCAATGGCAGCAGCGCATGGCCGGCGCCGCCCAGCAGGCCATGCAGGCGGGCAAGCTCGGGGGCGAGCTTAAGCGCCTGATCGACCACCTGCTCCAGCCCCAGCTCCCATGGCGCATGCTGCTCGCCCGCTACATGACCGCTGTCTCCCGGGACAACTACAGCTACGCGCGACCCTCCCGGCGGGAGTGCGACTTCGTGCTGCCGAGCCTGCGCAGCCGCCAGATGGATCTGGTGGTCGCCATCGACACCTCGGGCTCTATCAAGGACTCAGAGATGGAGGAGTTCATCGACGAGGTGGACGCCCTGAAAGGCCAGGTGCGGGCCCGGGTCATGCTTCTGCCCTGCGACGCGGCACTCTGCGAGGGCGCCCCCTTCCGCTTCGAGCCCTGGGAGCAATTCTGCCGCCCGCGGGACCTCAAGGGCGGCGGCGGGACCAGCTTCGTCCCCGTCTTCCAATGGGTCGCGAAGGAAGGCATCCAGCCGGACCTCCTCGTCTACTTCACCGACGCGGACGGGGAATTTCCCAAGCAGGAGCCCTCCTATCCAGTGCTGTGGCTGGTCAAGGGCCGATCACAGGTCCCCTGGGGACAGCGGATACAGCTCAACTAGTCCAAAGTCCGAACCGCGGAAGATCCAAGCTCCTTGCACAGGTGCGGCACCCCCCTCCTGCATACTCTCGGACTAAGCGCCACAACGTCCGGTGGGAACTCGGCGGGGCGAGGCCCCTCCTAAACGACAGATGAACGTGAGATCCCCCACCAAGCCGCATCGCCTTAACGGCCTCGCCGCCGGCACGCTCGGCCTGCTGCTCGTGACGCTGCCTACCGTGGAGCCAAGCACGGCGCGCGCCGGCCCCCTCGATCTTCCGGAGATCGGCAGCACCGCCGACGCGGTCATGACGAGCGGCGCTGAGCGACGTCTGGGGAAGGCCTTCATGCGCAAGGTGCGGGAGGCCCTGCCGGTTTCGGACGACCCCTTGTTGACCGACTATGTGGAGTCCCTTGGCAAGGAGTTGGTAGCCGCGGACAGGAGCGCCGGAGGCCAGTTTAGCTTCTTCCTCATCGACCAGCCGGTGGTCAACGCCTTCGCCGGACCCGGCGGTTTTATCGGGGTCTACGCGGGCCTGATCCTGGCGAGCGAAAGCGAGGACGAACTGGCGGCGGTGATGGCCCATGAAATCGCCCATGTCACCCAGCGCCACCTGATGCGGAGTTTCGAGGATCAGGGGCGCCTGAGCCTGCCGACGACCGCGCTCCTGGTGGCCGCCGCCATTCTCGGGGCCCAGGTCTCATCGGACGCCGGGATGGCTGCCCTCGCGGGCGTTCAGGCGGCCGCCCTCCAGCGCCAGATCAACTTCACCCGCGACAACGAGAAGGAGGCCGACCGCGTCGGAATCGCCACTTTGGCGAGCTCCGGGCGTGACCCCTACGCCATGGCGGGCTTCTTCGAGCGCCTCGCAAAGGCGAGCCGGGTCTACGAGAACAACGCCCCGGAGTTCCTGCGCACCCATCCCGTCAACACTAACCGGATTGCCGACGCCCTGGGTCGGGCTGACGAGCATGGCGCCCGCCAGAAACCGGACAGCCTGCGCTTCCAGCTCACGAGGGCACGCCTGCGAGAGGCCTCGTTTAAACGGCCTGAACAGTCGCTCGCGGCCTTCAAGGCGTCCCTCAAAGAGGGGCGCTACCGTCACGAGACCGCCGAGCGCTATGGCTACGCCCTGGCCCTGCTGCGCTCCGGTCAACTGGCCGAGGCCAAGTCGGAGTCCACCCGCCTCCTGAGGCAGGAACCGAGTCTCCCGGAATTTATCGTCCTGGACGCGCGGATCGACATCAAGCAGGGCGACACCGCGCCAGCCATCGATCGACTGAGACAGGCGGCGGAGTTGTCGCCCTCCAGCTGGGCGCTGCGCACCGCGTACGCCGAGGCCCTATTGGAGGGCGGACAGCCACGCCGGGCCCTGGACGAGCTGAAGGCGGTAGCCCGCCTTCGCCCGGGCAACGTCATGCTCTACGAGCTCCTGACCCGGGCAGCGATCAAGTCCGGCGACAAGGCCGCGACCTATCGGTATCGCGCCGAAAAGCTCTATGCAGAGGGCGATCTGGAGCCCGCCATCAAGCAGCTCGAGTTCGCCCTGCGCCAGCAGGACATCGGCTATCACGACGCCGCCCAGATTCAGGTCCTGTTGGACGGCATGAAGGAGGAGCAGCGGGACGAGAAGAAGCGCCGGGATCCCCTCGGGATGGCGGCCGGGGCTCGCCCCGGGTCTCGCTAAGTCGAGGTTCAAAAACAACATGTCGAAAGTCTCCTGGAGCATCCCAAAACAGGAGCCCAGAACGACTCCAAAGGCTTTCAGGTTGTTTTTGAACCGATCCTAAGGGACTCTGCCCGCGAGCGGCATCCACCGAGTTGGGACCCGCGGCTGATTTAGGGTGTTTACGGTTTCAAGTCCCCACTGAGTGCTGTAAGCTTGCGACCCAGTCGGGAATCGAGCGAGGTCAGGAACACCAACCTGATCCGCTGTCCTGGCCAGGGACAGCAAGGACAGAGTGAAACGCCGCCCCTCGAGAGGGCGGGATGAATTAGATCGAAGGCACCAGACGGAGGGCGCCGGATTCCGCGCCACGCGGAACCGGCCAGCGGCAAAATTGAAGCTCAACTCCACCAGCACCGACCGAGCCCCGCCCCTGGGCCCGCCCCCAGGAGCCCAGGAGCCCAGCCCCCCTGGACCCGAACAGGGTCCCGTCGCCCCTGTCCCGATCACCCGATGCCTCCATCCGGCGCTGGCCGCCGGGAAAGACGAACGGATGGCTCGTCGAAACCCACCCCCAACCATCCACTGACGCTCCAAAGGAGAGTTTCATGATCGACGCAAAACGCAGAATCCTGCTCAAGGGCTCCCTGGCCGCCGGCTCCGTCGGTGTGGCGGTCGGTGCCGGGCTCCTCTCCCCGCGCCTGGTATTGGCGGCCTGGAACGAGGCCGCATTCCACGCGAAGGACGTGCCGTCGGCCCTCACCAGCCTCCTGGGCACCGATGCCAAGGAGACCAGCGATGCGATCCAGATCAAGGCCCCGGACATCGCCGAAAATGGCGCCGTGGTGCCAGTGACGGTGGAGACCAGCCTCGAAGGCGTGAAGTCCATCGCCATCATCGCCGAAGGCAACGCAACCCCACTGATCGCGTCCTTCGACCTGGGCGAGTCGGCCGTTCCCTTCGTGTCCACCCGCATCAAGATGGGCAAGACCGCGGACGTGATCGCGGTAGTTCAGACCGGCGACAAGCTGCTCAGCAACGCCAAGAACGTGAAGGTCACCATCGGCGGCTGCGGCGGCTGATCGCACCTGTCTCCACCGTCTACTCACCCATCCTGAGGTAACCGAACATGTCCGATATCAAGGTCCGCGCCAAGGTCGAAGGCGACGAAACCGTGGTCAAATGCCTGATCAACCACCCCATGGAGACTGGCCTACGCAAGGACTCCAAGACCAACGAGCTGGTCCCCGCCCACTTCATCACCGAGGTGGTCTGCAAGTGGAAGAACCAACCGGTGATGACTTGCGCTTGGAGCGGCGGCGTCTCCAAAAACCCCTATCTTTCCTTCAAGTTCAAGGGCGGCGCCGCCGGGGACCCGGTGGAGGTCTCCTGGGCCGACAACAAGGGCGAGAGCCAGAGCGAGAAGTCCCAGATCAGCTGACCCCGGCGCACCGGACCCTGCCGGCGCCCATCCTTACCCAGCCCCGTCATGACGGGGCTTTTTTTGCCCGTTCGCCTCGTCGATGTGGCGGACAAAGGCGGCTGGCGGCAGCAGCACCCATCCGCGGAAGTGATGGTCCAGGGGGCCTGTCTGCCGGCGTGGGGGTGAGTCTTCGGAGACCTCGACCAGGAAAAGATCCCTGCCCCCCTGCATCGCCTCCGGCTCCTCGAGGCGGGTCTCCCAGGCCCACCGATGAAGCCCTTCCGTCAGGACACCACTGCGTGCAACCGAGGCGCTCAGGCTTGCGGCAAGTCCGAACAACAAGAGCTGTTTGTACTCCAGATCCGGGTCGAGGGCATCGCCGAGAGGAGCGGCCCGGGAGACCTCCTCCGCCACCGGCTCGCACCGCATCGTCAGGTACACATAGAGCTCGTGCAGGTCACGCCAGGCGTTGTCGGGGATGGGGGAGGACTCCCAGAGTGCGGCGTAGCGGATCTGCCGCTGGACGAAGCGGAAGAGGTTGCGGATGGCCCAGTTACGGCGGTGCATCTGCTGCTCGTCGAGCAGGAACTGGCTGCGGTCCAGATGGTGCAGGGCCTGCTCCAGGCCCTGGAACATCAGGCGGTAAAGCCGTTGTTCCAAGCTCAGACCGCGGCTCGCCTGGTAGTCCCTTCTCGCCGACCAAGGCTTTGGCAGCCCTGTACATGTCTTGAGCAGGGGCGCCTTGAGCAGACGAAGGAGCCACAGACGCTGCTTTGGGGGGATCTCCGTCTGACGCAGCTTCTCCAGGGTCAGGATCAAGGCGGGCGCCGCCTGGCGCACCCCGCCCTTGCGGAGCCCTTGGATCCACTGGTCCAGCACGTCGGGCCCGGCGTCGAAGGGGGGACAGGCGGTCGTGTGCGTGGCCACAGTGGATCCCAGGGTCGATGGACAGAAGGCGGAGGCCCCAATGTTGCGTGGCGTCCAGCCCGACCTCATGTCGCCAATTTCCGTCGGTGCCCATCTTACGGGTTAGAGACTAGCGCCCCGGTGCCATGGAGAACGGTGATACGCGCGCACTTCGATCGGCCGTCAGGGAGCCAAATCGCGGAATGCAATCCGGTTCCCAGTTCCGAGCGGCAGCGGATACAGCAACCTTATCCACCCAACGCGGCGAGCAGCTCCTTGGCGGGACGCAAGACCCAGGCCCGGTCGACGATGCCCAAGGCGCCAGGCACCCTGCGCGGCGGCTCGTCCCGGGAGGTCTCCACCAGATAGGTCCCCAGGACACCGAAGTAGAGGCTCGGGTCCTGAAGCTTGGAGCGCCGTGCCCAATCCACCAAGACCTCGGGGGGGCGGCCGGTCTCGGGGTCTACCAGAGGGCGCTCCGGCCCCCGCTGGCCCAGCAATCCGAGCACGAGTAAGCGTTTGTAGGCGGTCTGAACATCGAGCCCGGCCTCGGTCCATTCCGCTGGATCCGCGAACTTTGGGATTTCCGCCACCCGAGCCAAGAAGTAGGCGTAAAGGTCATGGGCGCGCTGCCAGGTACCCGACGGCAAGGGCCAGCCCCGTCCCAGTCCTAGCTCTAGCTGGCGACCAAGGCAGTGAAGCAGGGCCTCCAGGAGCCAAAGTCGGGCCCA
This sequence comes from Chromatiaceae bacterium, assembly GCA_041753195.1. Classification (GTDB taxonomy): domain Bacteria; phylum Pseudomonadota; class Gammaproteobacteria; order Chromatiales; family Chromatiaceae; genus Thiodictyon. The sequence continues at coordinate 1,508 of JBGSUY010000311.1, read as the reverse complement.
GTCGCGATCTCGGACCGCTGACCCGCGTGCGCTATCAAGGTCATCGAGTGCTCGCTGCAGGTTGCTGAACATCTGGCACCACAGACGTTGCTCAAGGGTCAGGGTCGGGGGACCGCTCTCCTTCACCCGAAGATCCAGCTGATCAGGCCCTGGCTTTGGAAGGTCCTCCGCCAGATTTTTGACCACGGGCAGGAGCCGGAGATTCACATCCAGACGGCGCCGAACATCCAGGGCGCCCCGCCGGAGCTGCTCCAGCTTGAGCACGAGACTGACCAGCATCCCCGGTGCCCCTCGCTCGGAGAGGTCCGCGAGCCAGGACTCGAAGGTCTCCGGATCGAACGTGCGTGTTGTCCCGGTCGACTCCGACTGGGGCTCACGCTCGTAGCAGTTTTGGGTGGACGTCGCGGGGACTGGCATTTCGCCTTCCATGGTAGCGCACGCTGGCGCGATCCCGTCCGCCGGTCAGCCGGCCGACACCCCGGGGTCCGCAATTGGCTCGCGGGCCTTCCCGTCCCCGCCGAAGAAGGCCCGCACCTCCTCCAGCTCCCGGGTGCGCCGCATGGGGGGGAGGCTCTCGAGGAAGCTGTGCCCGTAGGAGCGGCCCAGGAGGCGCGGGTCGCACACGACTAGGACTCCACGATCCTCGGCCCCGCGGATCAGGCGCCCGGCCCCCTGCTTGAGGGCGATCACCGCCTGGGGGAGCTGGAAATCCCGAAAGGGGTTCCCGCCGCCCCGGCGCAGGGACTCGATGCGGGCGGCGAGGACCGGATCGCCTGGGGAGGCGAAGGGCAGGCGGTCGATCACCACGCACGACAGGGCCTCCCCGCGGACGTCCACCCCCTCCCAGAAGCTCGCGGTGCCCAGCAGCACCGCGTTACCCAGGTCACGAAAACGCTCGAGCAACTCCCCCCGGGGGGCGCTGCCCTGAATCAGGACGGGGTACTGAACCCGCCCCTCGAGCCCCTCCGCCACCTCGCGCAGGGCCCGATAACTCGTGAAGAGTAGGAAGGCGCGGCCGCGGCTGTACCCGATCAGCTCGCAGGCCAGCTCGAGGACCTGGGCGTTGTAGCCCGGGTCCGAGGGGTCCGGCAGACCCCGGGGGACGTACCACAGGGCCTGGCTGGCATAGTCGAAGGGGCTGTCCCAGCGCTCGGTGCGTGCGGCCTCGATTCCGAGCTGGCCGGCGAAGTGATCGAAGCGCTCACCCACCGCCAGGGTTGCGGACGTAAACACCCAGGCGGCCCGCCCGCGTGCGAATTGGTCGCGGAAGACGTTCGCCACCTGCAAGGGGGTCTGATGGAGTCGAAAGCCGCGACCCTGGGTCTCGAACCACCGGACCTCCTCGGTGGTCTCGTCTCCCCCCAGCAGGGCGAGCCGTGCCGCCAGGTCACTCCCCCGCGCCAGGCAGGCATCGAGACCCTTGCCCCGCCCCTGCAGGGCCTTGAGCCCGTCGGCCAGGGCGGCGAGGCGCCGCATCACCGACTCTAGGGCGCGCACCGCGGCCCCAT
>JBGSUY010000310.1:0-2095 GCA_041753195.1 Chromatiaceae bacterium | reverse complement strand
GCAGCACGCGCTCGATACGCTCAAGGCCAAGCGCAAGGCGACACCTCACCACATCACCATCGAGGCACTGCCCGAGGAGGCCCGCTCTCGCCAGCTCAGCACCCAGAGCAAACACCTCGTCGATACCATCAAGATGATCGCCTACCGCGCCGAAACGGCGATGGCTAACAGTCTCCGCGAGCACCTCAAGCGGCCCGACGAGGCGCGCCGGCTGCTGTGCGCCCTCTACACCACCGAAGCCGACCTGCTGCCAGACCCCGCGGCGGGGACCTTGACCGTGCGCGTGCACCACTCGGCCAACGCCGCGACCGACCAGGTCATCGAGAAACTCTGCGAGGAGCTCAACGCGACGGAGACGGTTTTCCCACGCACCAATCTGCGCCTAGTGCTGAAACTGGGCTCAGCGTAAATTCGTCGAAGTCAGGTCATCTGACGGTAGAGCTGGCCGAGGCGCTCGAGCGCCTCGGCGCTGGCCTCGGGCGCGAGGTCCTTGGCGCGCTCAAAATACCGGCGGGTGCGGCTCCAGCACTGGCCGTGGGCGATGCCGGTGCGCTCGGCGTACTGGGCATAGACTACGAAGTCGTCGCTCAAGAGCACCTGGCCTTCCCCGCCCTCCCCGAGCCCCTCGCGTACATGAATGACCGCACGCGAGGGCCGGTAGAGGAAGACGATGTCGCCCCCGCCGCCGTCATCGGTGTCGCCCCAGATCGGCCAGAAATACCCGGTCTTGAGCTTGCCCGGCCCCTTGCGCCCGGCCTTGATCGGGGTCTGCTCGTTTCCTCCTGAGACTCGGCCCTACGGGCGCCGCCTCTCGGCGGCCCAAATGCGCTCCCGGCGCATTGGTCGTCCATCGCCTTGACCCGGCAGGCGCGAATCTCCTCGAGCATGGCCGCGAGGAGCGGGGCGAGCAACAGCGCCACGGCGAGCACCTGCTGGGTGAGCCATTGACGGCTGACCGTGATGCCGGCGGCGAGCAGGCGCTGATGTTGGCGGTACAGCGGCAGGTGGTAGAGGAACTTGTCCACCACCAGGCCGGCGAGGAAGCTCACACGGTGGGCAGGCGAGGGTCTGGGTGTCGGTGCGCTTGATCAGCGGGCGCACGTACTTGAGGATCACGTAGCTGCCCGGGCGCTGGGCCACCTTCTCGCCGATCACCTCGTAGGCGTCCTCGGCCAGCCCCTCCATCTCGGGATTGGGCACCGGGATGACCTCCACCGGCACCCGCGCGGGGTCGAAGAACAGCGTCTCCGCGTCGTTGGCTACGGGCTTGGTGGCGCGACGGCGCCGGTGGGCGGCCACCAGCTGGGTCGGCACCGGGGCCTCGGGCACCTCCCTCAGCCCTTCCCCGAGTGACAGTTGCTCGGGTGGGGGCGCGAGGTGACGGCGCTCGGACTTCTCGCCAAAGAGCTGGCGCTCGAACCAGGCGATGCGCTGCTCAAGGCGCCGATTATCCTCCTCGAGCTGGTAAATCCGCTGGTGAAGGTCGGCGCGCTCAGCCGACCATTCGGGCGGCCGCGTGGCCGTGGCGAGGGCAGGCGATGACATGGGCGCATTTTACCCCAGCTTTTTCTATGGTGTCGCACTCGATCGATAGAGCAGGCCCTGGCGTGCCGGCTCGATGCCTTCGAGCAGCAGCTTGAGCCCCGTGACATCGAGCTCGCGGCTCGTGCCGCGGCGCCAATCGCTGATGAACTGCCCCTGCTCCAGGCGCTTGGCCCACAGACAGAAGTCGCTGCGGTCGAAGTACAGCGCCTTGAGATGCGAGCCACGGCGGTTGACGAAGACGAAGACGTGCCCGGAGAGCGGGTCCTGGCCCAACCCTCGGCGGGTCAGGGCAATGAGCCCGTCGAGTGACTTGCGCATGTCCACCGGCTGCCCGTAGAGGAACACCCGCACCCGGCTTTCGGGGAAGTACATCAGCGACGGCGCAGACGCAGGATTACCCCGGCGCCTAGCTCCAGCTCGAGATCCCAGGGCCCGGCACCCGCAGCGCCCAGGGTGCCCAGGTCGAGGAAGCGCGCCGCGCCGTTGGGCGTTGGCGCGACCACCGCCTCCCTCGCTGTGGCGTTGAGTCGGGCGCGCCAGCCGTAGAAGG
>JBGSUY010000309.1:0-16120 GCA_041753195.1 Chromatiaceae bacterium | reverse complement strand
CGCCCGGCGCGAGCGGGGCGAGGTGTCGCTCACCGACCTGATGCCGCTGCGCGACGACATGGAGCGCCGCTGGGCCTACTACGTCCCCCAGCCGATCCCGGCGGAGGGCGTCGAGAATGCCCCCGACTCGGTCCGGGACCTCAAGATCCTCGACCCCGCCGTCGGCTCCGGCCATTTCCTGGTGGTCGCATTCGACCTCCTCTTCGCGCTGTACAAGGAGGAGGCCAGACACCGCGGCGAGGAGGGGCTTGAGCGTTGGTCCGACCGTGCCATCGTCGAGCGCATCCTCGCCCACAACCTCCACGGCATCGACCTCGACCCCCGGGCGGTTCAGATCGCCGCGGCCGCGCTCTGGCTCAAGGCCCGCCGCACCTGCCCGGATGCGCGCTCCGCGCGGCTCAACCTGGTTGCCTCCAATCTGCGCCTCGCCGCCCTGCCGGAGGACGATCCGGCGCTGGTGGAGCTACGACGCGAGGTGGAGCGCGAGACCGGCATCCCTGCCGCGCTCACCGACACCCTGATTCAGGCCCTCTCCGGCGCCGACCATTTGGGCAGCCTGCTCAAGATCGACGCCGCGGTGGAGGGGGCCATCGAGCGGCACGAGGCCGTCCCCAAACAGCTCGCGCTGTTTGGGGATGATTCAATTCCGAATACTGGATCGGGAAGCGCAGACCGGGGAAACCAACAGCCGAGCCGGGCGGATACCAAGGCTGACATCCTAGGGCGGCTGGAGACCTTCCTCGCCCACCACACCCGCGGCGAGGACCTGGGGCTGCGCCTACACGGCGAGCAGCTCGCCGCCGGGGTGCGCTTCGTGCGGCTGCTCAAGGAGGGCGCCTATCACCTGGTGGTCGGCAACCCACCCTACCAGGGCACCTCCAAGATGGCGGATGCCGACTACGTCAAGCGGCACTACCCGCTCGGCAAGGCGGACCTCTATGCCGCTTTCCTGATCCGCGGGCTGCAGCTCGCGCGGGAGGGCGGGACATCGACGCTGCTGACCATGCGCAACTGGATGTTCATCAAGCAGTACGCCGAGCTGCGAATCTGGCTGCTGGAGCGGTTCGATCTGCGGGCTTTGGGAGACTTCGCCATCGGTGCCTTCGACGAGGTGCCGAATGACGTGCTGTCCGTTGTGGTCAGCATATTCCGCAAGGTACCGCCGGGGGACGAGCCCAGCGTCGCCTTGCAGCCAACGCCCCTGGACGACCGGTCCTATGACCGCGAGCGGACGCGGCGGAAGCGGGCGGCTACTCTATGTCAGTTCAGAGTATTCAGCTTCCATGAAAATGCCCTGCACGTCGTACCAGAATCGCCTTTGGTGTATTGGTGGCCGGTCAAACGTTTAAGAGAATATGCGGATGCGAAGAAGCTGGGAAACGAGTCACCGATCAAGGTCGGATTAGCAAGTAGCGGTGGGACCCGATTCTCCCGTTTCGTATGGGAATCGGGAGTGGCATTATGGGGTGCCTTTTTGATAAGAGGAAAATCTATTCCCCAAGGTTTGCGGCTGACTAAGTGGCAGCCAATTGTTTGCGGGGCGAAAGGAAAAGAATGGTTTGAGCCACTCGAAACTGTCGTCTATTGGAAGGATACAGGGCTGCAAGCAAAAGTCCTTTATGAGGAAGCTCCAGGAGGCCGGGTGGTAGGCGAAGCGTGGTATTTGACTCCGGGAGTGTCTTATCCAAAAATCTCTCACGTTTTCACCGCAAGGGCTCATCGGTTCCACTCAGTCTTTGGCGATGCGGCATGTACTGTGTTTCCGCATTCTATTGAGAACACAGTTTGCCTCATGAACTCTAGGAAGGCCGCGTCAATTCTCCAGGACCTTAATCCAAGCGTAAACTTCCAAGTTGGTGACGTGGCGCGGGTTCCTCTGTTGCTGATGCCCGATTCGGACCAAATATGGCACTGCCTGAGGGCTGGTTTTTCCGAGGAAGAGGGTCGCCGAGAAACCTCCGTCGAATTCAAATACCCCGGCCCCTCCCCCTGGCGCCACGCCCAGGCTTGGGCCCAAACCGCCGTCGACCGCCCCGAGTGGGCACCTCTGCCACCCTACGAGCCCGAATACGACCCCGAGCCTCCCACCGATCACCTGAGCTTCGCCTTGGGGGTAGCCCTGGGCCGCTTCGGGGCCAAGGGCGAGGGAATCCTGGACCCAGCCGCCGCTGACCGCGCGCCGACTCTGAACAACGGCGAGGGCGCCCTCGACCTCGCAACCACCACCACCCCAACCGCCCTCGCCGCAGGCATCCTGTTCCTGGACGGTACCTTGGACACCAACGAGCGCCACGACGGGCTCGGCCACCCGGCAGCCGAGGTCCTGCATGCCGCCTGGGCGGAGCACGGCGCGGCCATCGACACCCGGTCGGACCTGCGCACCTGGCTGCGGCTCAAGTTTTTCAAGGACGTGCACAAGGGCATGTACGAGAACCGGCCGATCCATTGGCCGCTGTCCTCCGAGCGGCGAACCTTCGTCGCCTGGATCAACATCCACCGCTGGGATGGCCGGACCCTGCGGGTGCTGCTGGCGGATCACCTTAAACCCGCCCTGAGGCGCATCGAGGGCGAGTTGGTGGATCTGCGCGCCGCCAGGGACGGGGCCGACCGCCGCGCCGCGCAGACGGCGGAGAAGGGCTACGATCGGGTGCTGCGCGCCCGCGACGAGCTCTCCGGCTTCATCGCCGCCGTCGAGCAGTGTGCCGAGCGGGGCGCACCGCCCCCGGACCCCAAGTCCACCCCCCGGGAGTGCGACGCCCGCTACGAGCCGGATCTGGACGACGGCGTCATGATCAACAGCGCGGCGCTCTGGCCCCTGCTGGAGCCCCAGTGGAAGGACCCGAAGAAGTGGTGGAAGGAGCTCAGCTCGGGATCAGGGAAGAAGGACTACGACTGGTCCCATCTTGCCATGCGCTACTGGCCCACGCGGGTGGACGCCAAGTGCCGCCAAGACCCGTCCCTGGGCGTCGCCCACGGCTGCTTCTGGGCCTATCATCCGGCCCGCGCCTGGGCCTGGGAGCTGCGTCTCCAGGACGAGATTACCCCGGACTTCCGCATCGCGGAGGCCCCCTACCATGGCGGCGGCGGCCACGAGGCGCACCGTGCCACCTTCCTGGCCGATCACCCCGGGGAGGCCCTGGCCGCGATCGCCAAGGAGGTCCTGCGCCGTCGCCGCAAGCAGAAGGCGCCCCAGCCGGAGCTGCGGATCCTGGAGCCCGGCCTCTGGACCCGTCACCCGGCCGAGTGCTGGCAACTGGAGCTGGACCTGATCGAGAAGCAGGGCGCCGACTTCCACCTGCGCGCCCCCGACGAGCCGCAAGCCCGCGCCGCCTTCGAGCAGGCACACCCGGATCTAGTCGCGAAGCGTCAGGCGCTTCTGTTGGAGTTGACCCCGATCGGGGACTTGCTGGTTGCGGCAGAGGAAGACGAGGCGTTTGCTGAGGCGGATGACGAGGGGGGCTCCGAAAGTTTGGAAGCTGAGGCGACTCCGGAGGAATGTGAACCATGAAGGTCATGAAGGTCATGAAGACAGTGTTTGGCGAAGCCCAGGCCAACTTGCAGACCGCGTGCAGACGCTCCTGCAGCGTGGCCACCCTTCATGATCTTCATGCCCTTCATGGTTAACTCGACCTCGCACAGATGCGGCTACCAGCATGACCAAGACTGAGCTGCTCGAACTGATCGCCAATGGCGAAGGCTCCGGTGTGGAGTTTAAGCGCGACGACGTGCGCCCGGAGCAGCTCGCGAAGGAGATCGTCGCGCTCGCCAACTTCCAGGGCGGCATGATCCTGCTCGGGGTGGAGGACGATGGCACCATCACCGGTGTTCAGCGGGAGAACCTGGAAGAGTGGGTGATGGATACGGTCTTCGGGCGCTATGTGCACCCGATGATCCTGCCCTTCTTCGAGACGGTGCAGGTTGATGACAAGCGTCGGGTGGCGGTGGTCTCGCTCACCCAGGGAACGGCCAAGCCCTATGTGGTCCGTCACCAGGATCGGGAGGAGATCTATGTTCGCGCCGGCAGCACGTCGCGCAAGGCATCCAGGGAGCAGCAGGCACGGTTGTTCGCCCTCGGCGGCATGCTCCATCCCGAGCTGCTACCCGTCTCCGGCACCGGCCTTGCCGATCTGGACCTTGAGCGGCTGAACGATTACCTGGGACAGCTCTTGAACGACCCAGAGATCCCCGGCGACCCTGGCGCCTGGGTGAAGCGGTTGAGCGCGCTCGGCTTCATGACGGAGAGAACTGGGGGCGAGCCGGTCTGCACCATCGCTGGGGTCGTCCTTTTCGGCCGGCGACCGCGCTGGGCCCTGCGCCAGGCTGGGGTGCGCTGGATGGCCTTCGAAGGAGATTCCATGGACTACGCTGCAGCGGACGACGCGGTGCTCGACGAGCCACTGGTTGGACTATGGAGAAACCGCGAAGGCAGCCGAATCCTCGAGCGAGGGGGGCTGCTCGAAGGCCTACTGGAGCGCATGCGCCCATTCGTCTCGGTGGAGTCGGCGGATCTGACCGATGGGCTGCGAAGGGAACGACGATGGCATTATCCGGTAGCCGCCCTCCGGGAGGCGTTGGTGAACGCCCTGGCCCACCGAGACTGGACCCGAATCGAGGACGTTGAGGTGGTGTCCTACGCGGACCGGCTGGAGGTCAAGAGTCCGGGGGCGCTTCAGAATTCGATGACGGTCGAGAAGATGCTGGCCGGCCAGCGCTCCCCGCGCAATCCGCTGATGGTGGATGTGCTGCGAGATTACGGCTACGTGGATGCCCGCGGCATGGGGGTGCGTACCAAGATCGTCCCCCTCCTGCTGAAACAAAACGGGGTGGCACCGGAGTTCGAGGCGACCGACGACTACCTGATCGTGCGGATGTTCCGCGGCGTTGCGACAGAGGACAACGCCAAGGTCCCCGTCGCGGGGACCTGAGCGCGGTTGCCACACCAATGCCGGCGGACGAGAGCTCATACCCGACATATCGCCACATGGGGCCGGTCTCCGCGGCCCTGGAGGGCGAGCTTCGCGCCAACGTGCGCAGGCACGGCATCGTGGTCTGGCTCGACCTGGACGACCATTACTCCGACTTCGTTGACGGGCTGATCCGGATGCGGGCGGAGGCCGAGCTGCCCTATGCCGTCTGCGCCTATCGGGGCAGCTTCCTGGAGCTATTGCTCGCCCTGGAGCCAGAGGCCGGCGGATCGGAGAGAACCCCCTTGCTGGTCCATCTGCCGGGATTCAATGAGGAGTCGGTTCGAACGACGCCACTCCTTGAGCTATACGAGGCCGGCGTGCGTTTCCGCAAGGCGCTGCCCACGCTCGTGGCCGAGGCGGCGGTCGGGCGCGTCCCCCAGGAGCGGGTCGCGGCATTTCTCGCGAGCGGCGACGTGACGCTGGCGGGAGCCGACGCCTGGCTTGCCAATAGCCTGAACGCGCGCTCTGGTGAGCTTGCCGGCATCTTGCGGAGCTTGAGCCTCACGGCGCTGGTGGACGACCTCTTCGCCGCTGGTGCGGTTGCTGACCGGCTGGACGACCCGGAGGACCAGACGGTGCTTTGGGAGCATGTCCGGGCGACGACCGGAATGCCCGGTGACTGGCAGGAGACCTTTGCCCAGGTCGCCAGGGCGAAGGCGTCGGAGATCGCATTCGTCGTTGCCGGCTGGGCACTCTGCGTCGAATATGCGCACGACCTCAATCGGCCGCCCCTCGATCCGCGACTCAGCGCAACAGTTGGCCTGCCGGCACCTCTGGTGGAGAGCTGTCGGCTGCTGTGCGCACATCTGCGAGCACGCCATCCGGGTTTCTATTCGGGGATCTCGGACGACACGGCTGGCTGGTTGGCGGAGGAGGCAGCGCAGGCCAGGGCCGAGGACCTGGGCCGCACGGATACCTTCAGATTCGAGGAAGAAACCATCCTATCCGCGGCCCTGTCGGCGCTGGGTGCCGGGCGATGGCGGGCGGTGCTGGACTGGGCCGGGCCTCGAATGGAGGGGGACAACTTCTGGCTCCAGCGGGAGCCGGCGCGGATCTCCGCCTGGAGGCTGGTGGAGGCCGCCGCGCGCTTGGGCGAGGCCATCGCGCAGGCCGGGCCCTCGCTGAAACCCGCCGAGGACGTGGGGGCGGCAGTCGAGCGTTATCGACTCGTGGGCTACAAGGTTGATCAGGCCCACCGGCACCTGGAGCAGCTGCGCATCGCGCTTCTCTATCCCCAGGTACCCCGCTTTGACGTCATCCGCATAGGGCTGGAGCAGGTCGTGGCCCTGTGGCGAGATTGGGCGGATGCCTGGGCCCTGGACTTCAATGCCTTGTGTCTCTCCAGCGGCTTCCTGCCGGCGCCGGGACTGCAGCAGAGATCTTTGTTTCGCGAGGTCGTCGAGCCGCTGACCACATCGCCCGGTACCACGGCCCTGTTCCTGATCGACGCGCTGCGCTACGAAATGGGCGAAGAGCTGTTTCGGTTGCTTAGCGGGACCCCGGCCACGCGCATCCGTCTCGATGCACGCCTCGCGGAGCTGCCGACGGTGACGGCGGTGGGCATGAACGCCTTGGCCCCCGTCGCCTCCCAGTTTCGGCTGAAGCCCGTCATTACCGATGGGGCGATCCGCGGGTTCGTCTCGGGTGAGCTCAACGTCTGCAACCCCGAAGATCGCAAGCGCGCCATGCAGGGGCGCGTCGGCGGCGCTACCGCCCCCTGGTTGAGCCTTGATGACGTGCTGACACGGAGCGAGTCGGCGCTAAAGCAGGCCGTCGCCCGGGCGCGACTGGTCGTGGTGTCGAGCATCGAGATCGACGATGCGGGCGAGAAAGGCGTCGGGCCAGCCTTCTTCGATCAGGCCATCCAGCGTTTGCGCGGGGCCTGGAAGCTGCTGCGGGATGCCGGCGTGCGCCGCTTCGTGATGACCGCCGATCACGGCTTTCTGTTGGTGGATTCGGCGACCGCGGCGTTGCAGAGCCACGGGCGAAAGGTCGATCCAAGTCGGCGGCATGTGCTCTCGCCCCTCGCCGCGGATCATCGCAACGAGGTCCGTGTCCCCCTGAGCGCGTTGGGGTATGAGGGCACGGACCTGCACCTGATGATGCCGCAGACCACCGCACTGTTCGACACGGGGCGCCGGCGTCGGGGCTTCGCCCATGGCGGCAACAGCCTCCAGGAACGGGTCATTCCCGTGTTGACCCTCGAGCATCGCGCTGCCGCGGGCGTCGATACCATGCGGTACGGGATCGAGGCGCGGGCATTGGACGCCGTGGCGGGAATGCATTGCATCGAGGCGAAGGTGAATCCTCTGGCCCAGGGGGCCCTGGATTTCGGCGGGACAACTGAAGTGGAGCTGGCCCTGCGGGTCCCGGAGGCACCGTCGGTGCAGGTGGATCTGTGCCAGGTTCGGGGTGGGGCACGATTGGTCGGCGGCACGGTTGTTGTCCTAGTGGGTCGGCAGTTCGAGCTCTTCTTTAGGCTCACCGGGTCGCAAGATGCTCGGGTTCTGGTGGAATTGGTGCACCCGACCGCCGAGGCAAATGTGGCTCCCTGCACTGTGGAGGGCCGGTTTGCGGTGACGCCGGCCCGTTCGTCTCTAGCGGTCGGCGGCGGCACGGGCAGCGCGGCCGAGGCAGGTTGGCTCGAGCGGTTTTCTGACGAGGCAGTCCGGCGGGTCTTCGCGCACCTGGCGGCCCATGGCGCCCTGACGGAGCCGGAGGCGGCGGCCCTGCTCGGTGGGACCCGCGCCCTCCGGCGGTTCTCCCTGCACTTCGAGGAGCATGCCCGCAACGCGCCCTTCGCCGTCCGCATCGACGTCATTGGCGGCGTGAAGCGCTACGTGAAGGACGGTACCGAACGATGACCGCATTGACCCATCATGACTTGGAGCACCTGTTCGAGGCCCTGCGCAAGGGGCTCGTTCCGGAGCGGGGGCTCGATGCCTTTGCGGTGGGGATCGAGAAGCAGCGCCAGGAGATGGGCCGACAGCTCGAGCTGGTGCGCCATGGAGAGGGAACCGTCAAGTTCCTGCGCGGCGGCTACGGGTGCGGCAAGACATTCATGGCCCGGCTCACCCTGGCCGAGGCCCAAAGCCAGGGGTTCGCGACGAGCTTCGTCGTGGTCTCGGACAATGACCTGCGCTTCCAACGTTTCGACGACGTCTACCGTAAGGTGGTGACCGAGCTTGGCACCAATTTGTGCCCGCGCGGAGCGCTCGGCGACATCCTCGACCGCTGGATCGCCCGGGTGGAGGAGGGGCTGATCGCGGCAGGAGACGACGAGGAATTGCCCGGCTTCGACGACCGGGTCAGGCGGCGTCTGGACGAGGATCTCGTTGCGCTGACAGGGGGGCGGGCGCCCCCGGATTTCGTTCGCGTGGTGCAGACCATCTTCGACCTGAAGCAGCAGGGAGAGATGGTCGAGGCGGGTGCCCTGATCTCATGGCTCTCGGGCAGTGGCAACGTGGCCGCATCGGCCAAGAAGGCGGCGGGCATCAAGGGTGACATTGAGAGCCGCAGCGCAATGGACTATCTGCGAGGGGTCCTGGAGATCGTGAAGGCGGCGGGGTTTAAAGGCTTGGCCATCTTTATTGACGAGGCCGAGACCATCCTGCGCATGCGTAAGGATTCACGCCACAAGTCACTCAACGGCATCCGCCAGATCACCGACGCCTCCGGGTCCTACCCAGGGCTCTTGTGGGTTTTCACCGGCACCCCAGAGCTGTTCGATACCCGTCAGGGAGTGGCGGGGCTGGCGCCCCTGCATGAGCGTATCCGCTTCATCAAGCAGGGCCAGTTCGCGAGTCTTCGCCAGGCGCAGCTGGAGCTGACGCCGTTCTCAGCAGAACGCCTGCGGGCGGTTGCCATCCGGCTGCGGGAGTTGTTCCCGGCCAGCGACCCGGAGCGGTTAGAGACCTGCATCGACGACGCCTTCATCGCTCGCCTCGTGGCCGAGGTGACGAAGGGCTTTAAGGGTGACGTGGGGGTGGTACCGCGTCAGTTCCTGCGCGAGCTCATCACCCAGATGGACCTGGTGGATGAGAATTCTAACTACGACCCTGCGGCCCAGTACGGCTTCTCGCCCTTTGAGCTGAGCGATGAGGAGAAGTACCGATTGTCGGGCATCCGCCCCGAGATCCCGGATGCGGACGACGACCTGGTTCCGAAAGAGGATGTTTGGTGAGCGTCTTTGCCCGCTTCCCGCCGCGTCTGCAGGAGGCAATCGTCGCGCGTCTAGGCTGGTCTAGCCTTCGAGCGGTTCAAGAGGAGGCGGGGCAGGCGATCCTTGACGGACGAAACGTCATTATCCTCGCGCCCACTGCTGGCGGAAAAACGGAAGCGGCGGTTTTCCCGATGCTGGCCCAGTTGATCGAGGACCCGCCCGCCGCTGTGGCGGCGGTCTACGTCGCTCCGATCAAGGCGCTGCTAAACAATCAGTCCGAGCGCTTAGACCTGTATACGGAGATGGTCGGGCTGCGGCGGTTCGTTTGGCACGGCGATACGCAGGAGAGCGAGCGCCGCTCATTCCTCCGCGAGCCGAGCGCTCTGCTGATGACGACGCCGGAATCGCTGGAAGTCATGCTGATGTCCCCGCGGGTCGATGCGGTCGGGCTGTTCGGCGATCTGCGATTAGTCATCATCGACGAGATCCATGCGTTGGCAGGGACGGATCGGGGGGCGCACCTGATGAGCGTCCTGGAGCGTCTCGTGCGATTGTCGCGGCATGATGTGCAACGCGCCGGTCTGAGCGCCACGGTTGGCAACCCGGAGCACATCCTCGACTGGTTGCGGGGAACCTCTGGCCGCCAGGGCAAGGTCGTCAATCCCGTGAAAGAGCCGGGGCGCCGTCAGTTGCTCATCGTCCATCGCCCGGATCTCACTGGCCTTGCGGCGGGTGCCGCCAAAGTCGCTCGGGGGTCAAAGAGCTTGTTCTTCTGTCAGACCCGTTCCGTCACCGAGGCTGTGGCGGAGCAGATGCGGCGGGCTGGCACGACCGTGTTCGTTCATCACAGCGCCGTCTCGAGAGAGGAGCGGGAGCTGGCAGAGGAACGATTTCTCCGCGGCTCCGATGCCTGCATTGTATGCACTTCCACCTTGGAGCTCGGTATCGATGTAGGTGATCTTGATCGCGTGTTGCAGGCAGAGGCACCGGAAACGGTAAGCTCTTTTCTGCAGCGGATGGGTCGGACCGGCCGCCGTCCTGGGCAGGCAGCGAACACGACCTTTTTCTGCGAGACAACCGATGGGGTGCTACAGGCCATCGCCCTCATCGAATTGGCCAGGTCCGGCTGGGTGGAATCGGTGGCGATCAACGACCGCTGCTGGCCGGTACTGATCCACCAGTTGCTTGCAATGGCACTCGCAAGCGACGGTGTACCGGTGGAGCAGGCGTGGTCCCACCTGGAAAGCGTACCGGATTTCCGTGGTGTTGAGCGCGGCGAATTCGACCGGCTTCTTGAATGGATGCGGCACGATCAGTCGTTGCTTCTGGTGAGCGGGAGGCTGGTCATAGGACCGAAAGCCGAACGACAGTTTGGACGCCGAAACTTCAGAGAGTTGTACGCGGTGTTCTCCAGCCCCCAGAGCTACACGGTCCAAACCTCCACAGGCCATGCGCTGGGGTCTCTGAACCAGGAGTTCGTGGATCGGTTGGTGGACGGCGTCAGCTGTTTTCTCCTCAGTGGGCGGGCCTGGACCGTCCTTCATGTTCATCATGATGACCGCCGAATCATCGTTGAATCGGTACCGCGGGGGCGGCAACCCACCTGGGGTGGTTACCTTCCGCAGTTTCTCGGTCACACGGTATGCCAAACGATTCTGGAGGTGCTGACCTGCGATGACGAGTACGCCTATCTGTCTCCCCCGGCGGCAGAGGTCCTCGCCGCGAAGCGCTCTGAGTTTGCGGACGTGCTGGCGCCTTCGGTTGGTGGCATCGAGCTCGACCACGAGGAAGTCCGTTGGTGGACCTACGCCGGGGGGGTGATCAACTCGACGCTTCGTTATGCGCTGAACGCATTACGAGCCGACTGGAAGATTACGACCGACAATTTCCTCATTCGTGCTCGTGGGGAGGATGTCGACGGTCAGACCTTCGCGGATACTCTCGCGAGTCTGGGCAAGACCGACTTTTGGGATGACGAGTCGGTCTGGAAGGAGGTGGCAGAGGCGTTGCCGAGTTACCGTCTGAGCAAGTTCCAGCCTTTGATGCCGCCGTGGATGGAAAGGGAAGTGCTCGCGCGTTACCTGCTAGACGTTGACGGGGCCAAAGCCTGGTTGCTGAGTGCCAGTAGGTAAGGGCTAGACCGCACGGGCTTCGCGATGGCCGACTTCGGCTTGAATCACATCCCCTTCGGCCTCCGAGAGAGCGATGAGGCGATAATTGATGTTTACGCGGTCAAGCGCGGACGGGAATGCGCGTGCATTTGTCCGTCATGCCGGACGCCACTTATCGCTCGGCAGGGAGACGAGAAGGTCTGGCACTTCGCACACGCCAGCCGCCATGTCTATGATCGGACGGCTCAAGAATGCGACTTTTCATTCTACGTGTCCGTTCGCCTGATGGCGCGGCAATTGATTGGATCGAGATTAACCCTTGCGCTCCCCGACTACCGTAGCCGGGTGACGCAGTATGTCGAGGATTTGCGTCAAACGCGAACGCTCGATTATTTGGTAACTGAGGCTCGCTCGGTCGAGCTTGAGCATGTAGAGGTGGAGACCTGGTTCGCTGATGTTGCCGTTGACGTGAAAGGCAAGGTAGGAGATTTCGACTTCGTCGTCTACCTCGTCCATCCGGGAAGAGCTGTTCCGACTGAGCTCGACTCGTTGGACGGCGCCAAGGCAGGTGTTATCGCGATTGATCTCCAAGGAATGGCTGGCGCACTGGCCCGCGTAAAGGAAGCCGGCGGCACCTATTCGCAAGCACTCAGCGAGTTCTTGGCGAAGGACGTCGCGTCAAAGCGCTGGGTCTATCATCCGCGAAACGCCATGATGCGACAGAGGGCGCAGGCCGAGCTCGCCCAGTCCATTACGCGAGAGGTCGACGACATGCGGCACCGTCTGTCCTTCGGCAAGGCATTGCCGACGGAAATTGGTCCTCTCTCGGCTGTCAACAACAAAGCCACGCGGCAAGTCCGGTGTGAGTGCCTCTTCTGCGGAAGCAAGTGGGATGGATATGATCCGGGGCTGAATAACTGCCCGAAATGCCGCACACACCTCGGTACGCGAATCCTGCCCGGTTAATGTCAGGCTTATGGCGCCACTCGGTGATGCCGATTTCCGAGGCGGTGTGACGCCTTCCGCCGGGGACGATCTATTTCCGCCCGGGCATGTACGACTATGCAGGGGTCTCGCGGCAGAGCATGGGGGCTCTGGAGGGCATCTCTCCCGTCGTCAAGAAGGTCTCCATCGACGAGGCGCACCTGGACGTCTCCGGCCTGGAGCTTCTCGCTCATCCGGCTGATTCCGCCTCACCGGCAAGGCGCAAGACCTCACTGACCAACGCATCCGAGAGCCGGTATCCTTCTCGGGACAGGTCCGCCAGCGCGGAGGCGACGGAGGGGAGTAGCCCGGAGCGCTTGGCGGCTAGCAATACGCCAGCCAGACCGACCACGGGGATGCCGTGCGCCCGGGCGATCTGCCGCCCCCGACGCTCGTCGATCAAAAGGAAGCGACACTGGGTCCGCTCGGCCAGCAGGATTGCAGACGCCTCGCCGGCATCGAGCAACAAACCCAGGCGCGCCAGCTCGGTCGCGCTGCCCTCGGGAAGCACCTGCTGTCGGATCATGCCTTGAGCCAACGCAGCGGACAGGGCCCGTGCCCCGGGCCGATCCGAATCGACGTGGAGCTCGGCCAGAACCCGCTCGGGAACCAGGACGGATCCGTACAGGGAGGCAAGAACGGACAGACGATCGATCCGGGCCAGACCGATCAAGGGCCCGGCGTCGGCCACGACCACAACCGTCACAGGGCGGCATCCAGCTCGGCGGCCAGCTCCTCGGCGGGATAGTCGACAGCGGCGACGCCGAGGGCACCGAGGAGGTCGATGAACCCGTCCAGGGACAACCCGGCGACCTTTGCGGCCTGGGCGAGGGTCAGCTGTCGGCCCTCGTACAGGCTCAGGGCCAAGGCGCGGTGGACACCCTGATCGAGCAGGCGCCCATCGAACGGCACGGCGAGGATCGCCGGGCGGCCGTGTTTCGTGATGAGGGAGAGCTGACCCAGCTCCGCGTCCCGCAGCAGGTCGCCGGAGCGCGTGCGCAGATCCCGTACCGAAAAGATGTCGAGTGGTTCCATGACGTGTCAGACATTATTTGTGCCCACAGATCGTAGCACATCTTTGTGGATCGAGACGTCTGGACGATCAGCGTGGCTCGGCAGGGAACAGACGTCTTGGAACGCTGGCCGACGCCCAGGTGGCGGGCCCGCCGCAGGCCGCGACGACGATGTCGATCAGCTCTTGAACCGTCTTGTTGACCGCGTTCCCCAGGGCGCCGGATGAGCTGTCCACATGGGCCAGCGCCGGCCAGATCCTCTCCATCAGCACGATGGCGCCATCCGCCGCGATCAGCGGATCGACGCGGGCGACCGCCTTGATCTCGGTCAGCCTCCTTGAGCCGCGGCGAGGCCAGCGTGGAGACCTTCTAACCGAAGGCGTTGGCGCGAAAGCGCGGGCGAAAGGCCCACGTGTAGGTCGGCTGCTTCATCGACTGTTCGGGGCAGGAGACTGGTCAATCCGGCGCTTGTACATGGCGCGAGTGCACCATCATCCGCGGAATGGCTCGGAATGTCCCGCAAACCGGAGGAGGCCCTAAGGCCCGGGTGTGAGCGAGAAATGGACTTTTATGGCTCGCGAACGTGCGCTATCGTGAGCGATCAACGTGCGGGTTATCAATCATGACCTGGAACTGGCAGCTCCCCGATTGGCCGGATTTCACCTGGGATCAGACCAGGCTTACCCGGGCCGAGATGCTGTTCGCGGAAGGGGCCGGGATGG
Source organism: Chromatiaceae bacterium (assembly GCA_041753195.1). GTDB lineage: Bacteria > Pseudomonadota > Gammaproteobacteria > Chromatiales > Chromatiaceae > Thiodictyon. The sequence continues at coordinate 2,161 of JBGSUY010000309.1, read as the reverse complement.
TGATCGGCTCCTCCCGGCATCTGGATGAGGCCAGCCGCGATGCCCTCGTCGTGGAGATCATGAGCGTTGATGCCTTGGCTACCTCGGCCATCGAGGGCGAGGTGCTCGACCGCGACAGCGTCCAGTCCTCGATCCGGCGACAGCTCGGTCTCGCCGGAGATCGGCGCAGCGTCGGCGCGGCGGAGGCGGGGATCGCCGAGATGATGGTCTCCCTGTATCGCTCCCTGGCCGATCCGCTTGACCACGACAGGCTCCATGCATGGCACCGCATGGTCATGAACGGCCGCCGTGACCTGGAGGCCATCGGCCGATACCGCACCCATCGTGAGCCGATGCAGATCGTCTCGGGAGCCGTCTATGCGCCCAGGGTCCATTTCGAGGCCCCGCCCTCGGCGCAGGTCCAGCCGGAGATGGAGCGCTTTTTGGCCTGGTTCGAGGACACCGCTCCGACGGGAACGCGGCCCTTGCCGGCGCTCACCCGCGCGGGGCTCGCGCACCTGTGGTTTGAGAGCATTCACCCGTTCGAGGACGGCAATGGGAGGATCGGCCGGGCGATCGCGGAAAAGGCCCTGGCGCAGAGAATGACTCAGGCCCTCGTCCAGAATGGCGCCGACCCAGTGCTGACCGCCGTCGCGGGCACCCTGCTCAAACACCGCAAACAGTATTACGGGGCACTGGAGGCGGCCAGCCGAGGCCTGGAGGTCACTGACTGGCTCCTGTGGTTCGGCGCCAAGGTGATCGAGGCACAGCGGCGCAGCCTGGCGCAGGTCGAATTCATCATCGGCAAGGCGCGGCTGCTCGAGCGCGTGCGCGGCAAGCTCAATGCGCGCCAGGAGAAGGCCGTCCTGCGGATGTTCGCCGCCGGCCTCGAGGGCTTCATCGGGGGGCTCAGCGCCAGCAACTACCGCGGCATCACCGGTGCCGCGCCTGCAACCGCAACGCGCGATCTGGCCGATCTCGTCGCGTTGGATGTCCTGCTCCGGACCGGCGAGCGCAAGGCAACCCGTTACCACCTCGGCGTACCGCTGAAGCCGGTCGCGACGGTGGAGGTTGAAGAGATCCTATGACGCGGGTTTGTAAGCAAGGAGAAGGAGCGGGAAGATGCTGTTTCGTGCCCCGGCGTTTTCTGTCCGACCACGCCACGCGGTTCGGGCACACCGATCCTCGGTGCAGTCGGAGTATCGTTCCTTTGTGTCGGTACTTACTGACAGCGAAACCACATCGGCAACGCTGCATTAGCCCCGGGTGGCGTGACCAGGAACTTCTGATCAGCGAGGGAAGCGAGCCAGTAGATCAGCGCGGTGGCGGACAGGCGCGGGCGCCCCGCCCGAGGCTGAAGCGGCGCTGGGGGTTGCACTGAGACGATAGGGTTGAGGGTGAGCCTTTCCATGCACATTCGATACGCACTCGGCGGCAAGCTGTTCGCTCTGTGCCTGCTCTTGCTGACGCTCGCCGGCTGCACCGGCATACCCGAGGGGGTTCGCCCGGTGACCGGCTTCCAGTTGGACCGCTACCTGGGCACCTGGCATGAAATCGCCCGGCTTGACCATTCTTTCGAGCGCGGCCTCACCGATGTCAGCGCCACCTACAGCCGGCGCCCGGACGGCGGGGTGGACGTGTTGAACCGCGGCTTTACTGCGGCGAAGGGCCAGTGGAAGGAGGCACGGGGCCGCGCCTATTTCCTGGATCGCCCGGAGGTCGGCAGCCTCAAGGTGAGCTTTTTCGGACCCTTCTATGGCGGCTACCACGTCTTCGCGCTGGACCGGGACTATCGCTGGGCCCTGGTGGCGGGCTATAGCCACGACTATCTCTGGATCCTGGCCCGGGAGCGGCAGTTGCCTCCAGCCGTGTTGGAGGACCTGCTGGCCAGAGCCCGGACGGCCGGGTTTGCCACGGAGGCGTTGATCTTCCCTGGTGGCGCAGCGCCGTGACGGGCGACCGCGTGACCCAGGCCTTTCGATCACGACGTACGCCCGGTCTGCCGATGCTCCCGAGATTGCACGAACACTACTCCTTGCGAGTATTGAACACCTTCGGCGTCGAGGCTCGGGCGCGCTGGTTCTGCCGGGTGCGCAGCGCCGACGATCTCGCCGCCCTTGCGGCCGATCCCCGGCTCGCCGGGTTGCCCCGCTTGCCCTCGGGGTCGCCGTCGTACACGGCC
>JBGSUY010000308.1:0-5138 GCA_041753195.1 Chromatiaceae bacterium | reverse complement strand
GCCGGTTCCCTCGACCGCCGGGCAGAGCGTCGTCATGCCGGCCGCGGCCGGGGGGAACCTCGGCTTCGGAGCCCTCTTCCCGGGCTCAACCAGCGGCAGCCCATCGGACTTCTACGCCCTTTACGGCAACCACGAGGGGGTGATGATCCGCGGCCAGACGGCTCAGCGCGACCTGCTCCGCGATGGATCTCCCACCGGCGCCGCCTATCAGGCCCTGCGCGCCTCCGTGGACCGCAGCCGCCCGGATTGGCGTCTCGATCCCCTGTGGTCCCAGACCGACGACCTGCTCGACAACTTCGAGGCGATCGCCAGGACCTTCGCCGACTGCACCACCGAGACGACCTTCACTAACAGCACGCGCGAGACCCACATCCCCGACTACCGCACGTGCGACCGACTGGTCGATCGGGGCGGGAGCTGTTCCTGGTATCACGACTACCAGCTTCCCGCGGCGGAATCCCTAGTCACGGTCAGCGGTGCGGCACGGCTGGGCTCCTGCGGTGACCAATGCGTGCGGGTGGAGCTGTCACGGGCGGGCGGTGAATGGTTCATCTCTCCCGGCACCGCTTCCTTTCCTTTGCTCTTGCCGCTCGAGGGCAGCATCGAGATCGTCGACCCGGCACGCGTCATCCGCATCACCGCGACGCTCGACTTCGGCGACCCACCGCTGCCCCCGTTGCCGGAGGGCTATCTGCCGTGGCAGGAGGCGGCAAGCTACCTCGCGCGGATTGGATCGCGCACGGTCTCCTCCTCCAGCTCCCCGCCCCCCAGTCTGAGCGATGCGGACATGACAGAGGCGCTCCGGGCTGGCGGCCCCCTGCAGCTCATGGCATACAAGTCAGCCTCGGCGCGCATGGAATACAACGACGGCTGTGTCGGCTCCGGCTGCGATTTTCCGATCACCGCGTCGGTCGCTCCGAGCATGGACCTGGCGATCGACATCCACTATCAGCCCCTGGACAGGCCACTCTCCAGCCTCTGGGGGCCCAACGACGGCTGCTATGAGCTCCTCAACACCGCGACGCAGGGCTTCTGTGGCGGCACCGTCCAATGCCTGGGATCGCCACCCCTGGCGCCGGACGGCTGCTACGCGGCCCCCGGGGTGCGCGTGTGCCCGCCCGCCATGAGCCCGCCGCCGGTGCCCGGAGAGAACCCCTTCTGCACCGAGATTCGGGTCACCGCGGATTGCTCCACTTTCAACACCGGTCAGATGGACTGCTGGACCGATCCCCAGGGCAATCTGCAGTGCCCCTATAACGAGGGCGGCCACCCCTCTGACTGCGCGGTGCTGGAGCAGGACTCCAACTGCGGCTTCATCGCGTCCCGGTGCGTCCGGGGCGCGACGGACGAACGAGGGGTCTGTTACCTCTTCGAGGAGACCTGGGACTGCGGGGCCCTCCACGCAGTCCCGGTGCTCGACCGGGTTCAATCGGTGAACTGCGCCGGTCCGGTGCGTTGCATGGGCACCGACTGCGCCAGCTTCCAGAGCGAACAGTCCGGCGACTTCTCCAACGCGGTGGCGGCGCTCCAGGCGGCGCAGATGGCGGTCACCGACATGCAGTGCAGCCCAGGGGGGAGCTGTCGGGGGTTCTCTGGCGAGGCCCGCGAGTGCAAGCGCGCCGTCGGCGGGATCGTGAACTGCTGCAAGACCCCCGAGGGCGTCTCGCTGACGAACTACATGAATCTGATCTTCGCGCTCGGCAAGATCGACAGCGCGCTCATTGGGCTCGACAAGGGCACCGCCATCCGGGGCTCCTGGGAGACCCTGCGCCAGCCAATCGCCTCCACCTGGAGCGCGGTGCAGGAGAGCTTCACCAGCGTGGCCAACACCCTCATGGGCCAGACCACCGCCTCGGCAACGGATGCCGCGGCAAGCCTGGGGCTGGACGGCTTCAAGCAGGCGCTGCTCAAGCAGACTGCGGAATGGGCCGCCCAGCTCTTCGGCGATGCGGCGGTCAATGCGCTCTTCTCCACCACCACCGGGGGCGCGGCCGTGTCCGGCGGGGTGGTGGCCGAGGGCTCGGTGCTCCAGCTCGGCGGGGGCGGGGCCTGGCTCGGCACGGCCATGGCCTGGGCCATGTACGCCTACCTGATCTACACGGTAGCCGTGATCCTGGTGCGGATCATCTGGACCTGCGAGCAGGCGGAGTTTGAGCTCGGCGCCAAGCGCGCGCTGCGGGCCTGCCATCGGGTCGGCGGCTACTGCAAGAGCAAGGTCCTCGGCGTCTGCATCGAGAAGCGCGACAGCTACTGCTGCTTCAACACGCCGCTCGCGCGGATCATCAACGAGCAGGTCCGCCCGCAGCTCGGGAGCGACTGGGGGGAGCCCGATGCGCCCCTCTGCGGGGGCCTCAGCGTCACGGAGCTTGCGCGGGTGGACTGGAGCCGCGTGAACCTCGACGAGTGGCTCGGGATCCTCTATGAGACCGGTCACTTCCCCACCCTTCCCACCCTCACCCTCGAGGACCTCACGGGCGCCGGCAGCGAGCTCGCCGTTGAGACCCTGGGCAGGCCGGATGCCGCCGACCGCACCGCCCAGCGCGCCGAGGGCATCGACAGCGAGCAGGTGCGGATGGACGCCGAGGACGAGCTGTGGGGTGGCACCTTGCCGACGTTGCCGAGCCCTTGATGCGATGTGCGGGCACCCAGGTGCCCGCGTTCCCGAGAATCGGCTTGGTTCCGGGCGACTGATGACCGTGCGCCTGCGCTCCGAGCTCAGCTTGACTACACAGTGAGCGCACCAAGGCTCAGATCCAGCTCTGCGCTGGTCCAAGGCATTGGGCAATCTGTGGCGGGTGGCCGGAACGGCCGGACAGACCCGTCTGGCGATGCGCTGGTCATCCTTCTGTTTCCCCCAACAGTGAGTGAGGAAACAGGAAGATGCACGCATCTACAAACCCACAGCACGCCTCCCGCGTTCCGTGGAACAAGGGTAAGCTGATTGGCCAGAAACCACCGCTGAAGCTCGCCGAGATCTGGACGGTGCGCACGCGCCTGCAGATGGCGGGAAACGCCCGGGACCTGGCGCTGTCGCTGCGCGCCAAGGAGAGCGAAGCGAAGGCGCGTAGTCGGGTAAGGGGCGAACCTTGCGGCCCGCCCCTCCCCTAAGAACCCGGCGTGCAAGTTTCCCCGCACCGGGCTCAAGCCTTGATAAGGCGCCGCGAAGCACCCGGCGGCCCACAACGGGCCACCTTCACGATACGGGGTTGTACTGAGCTGACGCGAAGCGCCCACCGGGCCTTCAATGATGCCAAAGGCAACCATCGTCTAAGTAACCACAGTGGTTTAGCTGTTCCGCACCTTTCTCGTGATTCAAGACCAGTCGGAAGTCAGCCCCCTTTCGGGGCAGGGCAACAACCCCTATCCGGACCATTACAGCCTGGCTTTCGCTTGCTCCGACATCCCATACCCCCTTGCCCTCAGGCGCTCCCTTACGGGAGTCCGTCCACCCTCCTTGTGGGGGCAGTGGGGCTTACCACGTTCCACACGTGTACCATTCCCGAGGGACGTAGGCCCCGCCTTAACGCCGGCAGTACGCCATCTGCGCAGGGGGAAGAAGACGCTCCCCCGACCTGACTGCTCACCTTTTGGTGCATGCCTATCAGCCTCTTTGGCATGTTGCCTATCACGACGGATCGACAGCGGTTCACATACGTTGGCCCTATCCCCCAACCCTGGCTCCCGACCGTCTTGAGGCTGACAGTCGCAACCTTGCCTCACGGCTTGGTTACCCGCCGATCAAGCGGAGGCAACGTTGTCCCGGACGCTTCGCACCCCGGGGTCACCCCCGACGCACGGCCCGGTAGGGTACCGGTGGCAGAACACCGGATCTTTATGTTCCCTGATCAATACACGTGCGACCTCGTGTCGCACGTCCCCGGTAGGCGTAGGCGCGAGCGTGTTGCCGCAGTGGCGAAGGGGCGATAGCTCCGAAGCCGGCGGAGGCAACATGCAGAGCGCATCCGACACGCCGTCAAGCCATTCGCGCAGGGAGTGGCGAAGCCCGAGCAGCTGCGTCGCAGCGAGCTCGTGGCGAAGCCGCTCCCGGAGCGGGGCGTACCGGGGCTTCGAAGGCTGTCGCCAAGGAGCGAGTCCGTCCGGCGGCAGGAGCCTCCGGACGGATTCACGAGCGACACGCGACACTCCCGCTCGTAAATTGCTTGGGCAATTAGGGCGTTAGCGCCCAGTCGAGAAAACTATGGTCTGTCTTGGGTATTTTTCCGACCCCCACCCGACCCCGGATCGGGGCGACATCTAGCCGAACACAGGGCGCTTCTCCGCGACGGTGAGTAGGAGGAGCGCTGGGAATTAAAACACAGGCCGTGGGTTATTCCAGATGCAAGTTCCGCCTCGAATGCCACCGCCACCTAAGCCGGGGTATGGAGTGGTTGCCCCCCATTCCTGACGTCCGCTTCTCAAGCGGCTCAGCCTCGTCGTGCCGTTTCTGTTTCTCATATAGCAGGGACAAATTAGTAACGCTCTCGCGCACCCACGGATGCTGCACCCCCAATTCTCGCTCCCTAATCGACAACGCCCGCTTCAGGAGCGGCTCGGCCTCGGCGTATCGGCCTTGCGCAGCATAGAGCATCCCCAGGTCGTTCAGAGGCTGGCTCACACCTGGACGCTCAGGACCAAGCGCCTTCTCTTGAATCGAAAGCGCCCGCTTCAGCAGCGGCTCGGCCTCGTCGTACCGGCCTTGGTAGGCGTTGAGCCTTCCCAAAACCCCCAGGGTCCCTCCTACTGCCGGATGTTCGGGGCCCAAGGACTTCTCACCGATATCAAGCGCCCGCTTCAGTAAGGGCTCTGCCTCCGCGTACCGGCCTTGGTTGGTATAGAGCCACCCCAGGTCGTTCAGAGGCTGGATCAACCCTGGACGCTCAGGACCAAGCGCCTTCTCTTGAATCGAAAGCGCCCGCTTCAGCAGCGGCTCGCCCTCGTCGTACTGGCCTTGATTGGCGTAGAGCCTGCCCAAGTCTCCCAGGATCTCGCTCACTTCCCGATGTTCGGGGCCCAAGGACTTCTCACCGATATCAAGCGCCCGCTTCAGTAAGGGCTCTGCCTCCGCGTACCGGCCTTGGTTGGTATAGAGCCACCCCAGGTCGTTCAGAGGCTGGATCAACCCTGGACGCTCAGGACCA
>JBGSUY010000307.1:0-2550 GCA_041753195.1 Chromatiaceae bacterium | reverse complement strand
CGTCGACCGCCGGGATGCCGCGGGAGCCCTCCGGGATGGCGGGCTCGGCGCCGAGCAGGCGGAAGTCCGCTGGCAGCTCGTCAAAGTGCAGCATGCCCGTGCAGAAATGGGGGGCGGGTCGGGTCAGCTCGGCGGCGGGGGTGGCCATGGCGTTGTCCTCAGGTCGGTTGGTTGATGTCGCCGAACGGCCCTTGGCTCGGCGTTGACGCTAAGCTAGCCAGTCGAGGATGTTTTCACAATGCAGATTATATTGCGTATTGTGAAATGCGGCATTGGGCCCGGCCGGAGTGGAGCTACCCATCTGTTAACACGCAGGTTTTTCCAGAGGAAAAGGTCCGCGACGGGTTTTCACGATGTGAAATAGTGAGCAATCTTCTTTCGTTTGGCGTAATCTTGGGCCCGGGTCAGTCGCCTGACCCGGTGCTCGCGGACGACGGGCCTCGACAGGACGGCATCCCGATCGGAGGGTACGGCAGCGTGATCCCAGAAGAGACCACAGCAGAGACCCCAGGCGGGCGCATCCAGGTCATCGACCGGGCCGCAGCCCTGCTCGACGCCCTCACCCGCTATCCGGAGCCGGTGAGCCTGAAGGTCTTAAGCGCCGAGACGGGCCTGCACGCCTCCACCGCCCACCGTATCCTGGCATCCCTGATCCAGAACCGCTTCGTGGAGCGCGACCCGGCGGGCCGTTACCGGCTGGGACTGCGGCTGCTCCAACTCGGCGTTCGGCTGCACGGGAACGTAGACGTGCGGGCCGTCGCCCTGCCCATTATGGAGTCGCTGCGGGACCGCCTCGGCGAATCGGTGAACCTGACTATCCGCGAGGGGGACGAGGTGGTCTACATCGAAAAGGCGACCCCCAACCGCATGATCCACGTGCAGCAACTGGTGGGGGCCCGTGCGCCACTGCACGTCACCGCGGTGGGCAAGCTGATGCTCGGGGCCGGTGGCGAGGAGGGTATCCGCGCCTATGCTCAGCGCACCAACCTGCCCGCCTACACCCGCAACACCATCAGTGACCTGCCGCGGCTCATCGCCGAATGCACCGCCTCCCTGGCACGGGGATACGCGCTGGACGACGAGGAGGCGGAGATCGACGTGGGCTGCATCGGCGTGCTGCTGCACGACGCCACGGGGAACGTGATCGGGGGGCTCTCGGTCTCGGCCCCCATCGAGCGGCGGCGCCTGGCCTGGGTCCCGGAGGTGATGGCGGCCGGGGATGAGATCTCGGCGAAGCTCGGCTATCAGCCGTCATCTGCATGCGAGCCGGCGCCAGACCCTGTCACCGGGGCCGAGCACTGAATACCCGATGGGAGGAGCCCTGATGCAGATGGCTCGGCGCTGGGTCCTTATCCTGGGCAACACCGTGAGGCTCTGGCTGGACCATGAGGCCTTCAGCCATGCGGCCGCCCTAGCCTTTTTCGCCCTCTTCTCCCTGGCCCCGACCCTCATCATCGCCGTAGCCGTAATCGGGGTGGTTCTGGGGGAGGGGGCCGCCCAGGGCGAGATCGTGGCCCAGCTTCAGGAGGCCATCGGGGCCGAGGCGGCCGGAGCGATCGAGCAAGCGGTTCTCCTGTCCCGCGTCCAGGCGACCGGAGTGATTCCCACCCTGCTCGGGATTGGCGCCTTGGTGATCGGCGCGACCACTGTCTTCGCCCAGCTACGGGCATCCCTCAATGCGCTCTGGGGCGTACGGCCCGACCCGCAGCGCGGCGGCCTGCGGCGCATGGCCAGGACGCGGCTGCTTGCACTGCTGGTGGTGCTCCTGATAGGGCTGGGGCTGCTCCTCTATTTCGTCCTGGGCACCGCCCTGGGGACCATCGCGCAGCATCTCGACGGGCACCTGTACTCCACCGCGCTGCTCCTGAGCGGTGGCCAATGGCTGGCCTCCCTGCTGATCGCGGTGCTCTTCATCGCCACCCTCTTCAAGGTGCTGCCCGAGGTCATCCTCTCCTGGCGGGACGTCGTGGTGGGGTCGATCGTGACGGCCCTGATGTTCGCGCTGGGGCGCCACGCCATCGCGAGCTTCCTCGCCTACACGGCGACGGCGTCCGTGTTTGGTGCCGCCGCGTCCCTCGTGATCGTGCTGTTCTGGATCTATTACTCGGCGCTCATCCTGCTCCTGGGCGCGGCCTTCACGCGTGCCCATTTCGAGGCGAGGGGCAAGCCGATGGTGCCGAGACCCTCGGCGGTTAGGGTGGTCCAGGAGCTGGTCTCTCATTCGCCGTCGTAGTCGAGCATGGACCGCAGCTCTGCGGCGTGAGGGAACCCAGCTCCGGGACGGCCGCTGGTCAGTACGTCTGCCGAGATTCGGCGGGGCTGATGTGGCCGGCCGGGTCCGCAGAAGCGCCGCGGCAATCCGCCAGCGCACGGGTGCAGCTTCAGGCCCTTATCGGGGTGTATCGGCCTCCGGGTCATCCCCCAGGCCCGGCCGGCGGTTGGCGTCGACGATCTGCAGAGGTTGCGAAGAAGCCGCAGGCGGCAACCTTACCAGGCCCGGGCGTACTGGGGCGGCGGGGCGAGGACCGCGGTCTGGCCCAGCTCGCGGGC
>JBGSUY010000306.1:0-2118 GCA_041753195.1 Chromatiaceae bacterium | reverse complement strand
CAGTCCTGGCCCTGCCCGACGCCTGGCGCCTGCTCGTCCTTGGGGTGGCCGCGAGCCTCGCCTACCAGCTCTATGCGCAGGTCCTGCGCCGCGCCCCCTGGTCCATCCGCTCGGTCCTGTGGCAGTCCGACGGGACCTGGCGCATCACCCTCGTCTCAGGGCGGGAGCTGGAGGCCACCCTGTCCCCCTCGACCTTCGTGAGCGTCCCCTTGATCGTACTCAACCTACGCGTGGGAAGGCTGCGCTATCGTTCGGTGACCCTCTTCTGCGACGCCTTGGACCCCGAGCAGCACCGGCGACTCCGCCAGCGGCTGCGGATCGACGGGGCTAGCCGGGACCAGGACCCCTCCCCCGCCTGACCTCAAGCGGGGAGCAGCTCCCCAGCGGGATCGAGCACGGGCTGATTGCAGCCCCTGCCCCCTGTCCATTCGCTGGAAGATCGCCGGAATAACGTGAACGGGCCCCAGGACCGCCGAGGCCAAGGCCAGGCTCGGCCTCGCTTGAGCGGATGCCCGAGATCTGGATCGGGCTCGCCGAGTCAGCCGTCAGCAACCTGCAGCGCATTCGGGAGTGGTACCAAGACCAAGGAGTCCCCGCGGTCGGCGAGCGGCTCATCCTGGAGATCTTCGAGCGCATCGAGACCCTTGCCGCGCACCCCGAGATCGGACGCATCGTCCCGGAGCTCGGCCAGGCGTTCGTGCGTGAGCTGATCCATCCGCCCTTCCGGATCGTCTACCGCCTCGACCCGGGACGGGTACGCATCGTGCGGGTCTGGCGTGGCGAGCGCCTGCAGCGCCTGCCCTCATCGGCCGGGTCCCCGTCCCTGGAGGACTGAACGCTCGAGAGAGCCCCCGATTTTTCGCATGCGAACGTTTTGGATCTCCGGAATGGACTGTTGAATGCCCGGTTTCCGAGTGCGTGACGACCGGCCCGTGACTCGGAAACAACCGTGGAATCCCCGGTTGGGAGCAGCGCTCCGAACATCGGCATCCAGTGTGGAGTCAGGCATCCCTCAAGGCCCTACCACCCGCAGATCCGCCCACACCCCGAAGTGATCCGAAGGCGGCGCATCCACCCCCACCAGTCCCACCGCCACCGGCACCAACCGCCTGGAGGACAGCACCCGATCCAGCCGCCGACTGGCCTCCCCCGAAAAGGCACCCGCCCGAGCCCGCGCATTGGCCCCCAAGTCATAGGTGAACCCCGCCTCCCCGGGCCGTACGACCTTCCAGGCATCCGACCACCCCGCGAGCTTGGCCGCCTCCGGTGCCCCATCGCCGAAGTTGAAGTCCCCCAGCCACAGGCTCAGACCCAAGCGCGGCAGGTGCCGCTGCACCGCCGCCATCTGTGCCTTGCGGGCAAAGCCATCCCCCAGGGGACTCTCCAGGTGCACCACCGCCACCACCAAGGACTCCCCGCCCAGATCCACCCAAGCCAGCAACGCCGCACGCCCCAAGGCGCTCGGCAGGCGAACCGCCTCCACCCGAGCCAAAGGCAACCGAGACAGCAACAACAGCCCCCCAGGCGGCGCCCCCTCACCCGAGAAGGAGCGCCCAAACCCGGCCCAAGCCCCATCCCCGGCTTCATCTTCAGCCAATGCCGCCAGGAAGGGCGCATCCACCTCCTCGAACGCCACCAGATCCGCCTCCACCGAACGCGCCTCGCGCAGCAGCGCCGAGGCCCGCCCCGACCCCATCCCCAGCCACCCCCAGGCCTGCTCCCCCAAGCCTTGAGCCTGGACATTCCAGGTCAGCACCCGAAGCCCCCGCACCCCCTCCGAGGCCCCCAACGCCTCCCCCCAGAGCGCAGAAGCCCCCAGGCCCGACAACGCCACCACCGCTCCCAGCACCCACCCCAACCGCATGCCCCGCCCCCGCAAAAGAACTCCACCCCTGCAACGTCCATCACAATTCATCAGGAAAATGCTCGAGCATTGGGCCATATTCGCGATCAAGGTGTGCGAGCGCGACTCAGCCATCGAAGAAGAACAACCGACCTGACCCGGGAGTGGACGGCGATGAAGCTGAGACTGAGGGTAAACGCAGTGGCGGCGGGGCTGCTGTGGGGAGTTGGCGGCGCGGCCTGGGCTGAGTGCGGCAGCGGCGCGTGCAACACCGC
>JBGSUY010000305.1:0-4817 GCA_041753195.1 Chromatiaceae bacterium | reverse complement strand
AGCCAGGGGAAGACGTCCAGCTCGAAGCGGCGCAGGATCTTGTCCCCGTGGGACGGCGCCCAGCCGGGGGCCTGTTTGGCGTGCCACTCGCGGGCCACCACCTCGAAGGCGTTTGCCCGCAGGGCGTCTTTCGCGGCCTTCTGGGCCTTGCGCACGGCCCCAGGATCAACCCCAGCCGCTAGTTGCTTGCGGGCCTCGTTGCGCCGCTCCCGGGCCTCCCGCAAGCCCACCTCGGGGTAGGCCCCCAGGGCCAACAGTTTCTCGCGCCCCTCGACGCGGTACTTGAGCCGCCAGAGCTTGCCCCCGGCGGGGCTGACGAGCAGAAACAGCCCGCCCCCGTCTGCGAGCTTCACGGGCTTGGGCCCCGGCTTGGCGTTGCGGATCTTGGCGTCTGTCAGTTTCATTGTGTCTGTCCCCTCGTCTGGGGGTATCGACTCCACCCGAGGGGGGTATTACCCCCGGCCATACCCCCAGGTACCCCCGGATCTCCTGAAACTACCCTAGCCTATGTGGGACCTTGTGGCAATAAAAAAGCCCGCTGTTACGCGGGCTTGTGGATCTTGTAGGACTGTCTGAAACCTGGATTTGGTGGAGCAGAGGGGGATCGAACCCCTGACCTTCGCATTGCGAACGCGACGCTCTCCCAGCTGAGCTACTGCCCCGTGATCGCTGGGGCCGTTACCGGCGGCAGTGCCGCGGGTGGCTGGCCTCGAGTGGTGGACCGGGCGGGCTGGCCCCGACCGTGAGCGCGAATTGTGCATCCGTTGCACCTTGCGCAGCAAGTCCCGCCTTGCTTCTCCCCTAGGTCCCGTGCGCGGATGCAGAGGCGCCGAGGTCAGCGCCGGAGGATCAGCTCGATCACCGCCTTGCTGCCGAAATAGGCCAGGATCAGGATGACGAAGCCGCTCAGGGTCCAGATGATGGCGGTGCGCCCGCGCCAACCATAACGGAATCGCCCGAGCAGCAGGCCGCCAAACACCAGCCAACCAAGGCACGATAGCACCGTCTTGTGGACCAGGTGCTGGGCGAACATGTCCTTGAGGAAGGCGAATCCGGAGAGCAGGGCCAGGGTCAAGAGCACGAACCCGGCGGCGATCATCTCGAACAGTAGGCTCTCCATGGTCTCCAGTGGCGGCAAACCGCGCACGAAGCCTCCCGGCTGGCGCATGCGCAGGTGATGGTCCTGAACCGCCAGCAGGATCGCCTGAACCGACGCCAGGGTGAGAAGGCTGTAGGCGAGCATGGAGAGCAAGACATGAACCTTGAGTGACCAGCTTGCGGTCTGCCCCAGGAAGGCGACCTCCCCGAATCGCGCATCCAGGGCAAGGGTCACCGCCGCGACTGGCAGCAGGATGAGGCCGAGGTTGTCCACCGGCTTGGTGAGGGAGGAGACCAGCAGTAGGGTCACCACGGTCCAGGAGGTCAGGGCCAGGGCGTTGAAGAAACCGAGGTTCAGCCCCGCGTGGCTGAAGATCCCGTCCCATAGGAGCCAGCTATGCAGGATCAGCCCCGCGAAGCCGAGCGACAGTCCCAGGTCCCGGCTGGGGACCCAGGTTCCGTCCCCGCGCAGCCCGCTTGGGCGGAAGAGACGCACCCCGATGACGGCGGTGGCCCCCAGGTAGAGGAGGATGGCGGCGATGGCGAGCAGGGTGTGTGTCATGCGCGGGGATGATGGCACAAAGCGCCGGGCCGGAAAACGCCGCGGCGGCGCTATACTGCCGGCCCATCCCCGAATGCGCCTGGCCGGTCCTGGGCGGGGGAACGGCGTCACAGCGAGGTCCAGCATGTTCGAGAATCTCCAGCAGCGCTTCGGGCGGGTGCTGAACAATCTGCGGGGTCAGGGTCGCCTGACTGAGGACAACGTCAAGGACACCCTGCGCGAGGTGCGCATGGCCCTGCTGGAGGCGGACGTGGCCCTGCCGGTGGTGCGGCAGTTCGTCGATCAGGTGCGGGAGAAGGCCCTGGGCGAGGAGGTGATGCGTAGCCTCACCCCCGGCCAGGTGCTGATCAAGATCGTCAACGACGAGCTCGTGGCCCTGATGGGGGAGTCCAATGAGCGGCTCAACCTGGCGGCTCAGCCCCCGGCGGTGGTGCTGATGGCCGGCCTGCAGGGCTCGGGCAAGACCACCACCGTCGCCAAGCTCGCCCGCTGGCTTCAGGAGAAGCAGAAGAAATCCGTCCTGGTGGTGGGCTGCGACGTCTACCGCCCGGCCGCCATCCAGCAGCTTCGCACGGTCGCCACCGAGGTGGGTGCGGCGGTCTTCCCGAGCAGCGCCGACCAACGCCCCCTGGACATCGCCCGAGCCGCCCTGGACGCGGCGCGCAAGCAGTTCAAAGACGTGCTGATCGTGGACACCGCGGGCCGGCTCCACGTGGACGCCGGGATGATGGACGAGATCAAGGCCCTGCACGCGGTGCTGAACCCAGTGGAGACGCTGTTCGTGGTGGACGCCATGACGGGTCAGGACGCCGCCAACACGGCCCGTGCCTTTGACGAGGCCCTGCCGCTCACCGGCGTCATCCTGACGAAGACCGATGGGGATGCCCGGGGCGGCGCGGCCCTCTCGATCCGCCAGATCACCGGCAAGCCCATCAAGTTCATGGGGACCGGCGAGAAGACCTCGGCCCTCGAGCCCTTCTACCCGGACCGGGTCGCCTCCCGCATCCTGGGGATGGGCGACGTGGTCTCCCTGGTGGAGGAGGTGCAGTCCAAGATCGATAAGGATCAGGCCGAGCGCTTGGTCAGGAAGCTCAAGAAGGGCAGGGAGTTCGACCTCACGGACTTCAAGGAGCAGATCGAGCAGATGGGCAAGCTCGGGGGCATGGCGGGGCTCATGGACAAGCTCCCGGGGATGGGGCAGGTACCCGAGCACCTGAAGAGCCAGGTGAACGACAAGGAGATGGGCAAGCTGATCGCCATCATCAACTCCATGACCCCCCAGGAGCGGCAGTTCCCGGCGGTCATCAAAGGGTCCCGGAAGCGCCGCATCGCGCTGGGGTCGGGTACCCAGGTGCAGGACGTGAACAAGCTTTTAAAGCAGTTCACGCAGCTCCAGAAGTTGATGAAGAAGATGAAGGGCGGCGGCATGGCCAAGCTGATGCGCGGCCTGGGCGGGCGCCTGCCGGGGGGCTTTCCTGGGGGCGGCATGCCGCCCGGCGGGTTCCGGATTTAGGCCATCGCAGCCTCCACCTTCGCTGGGCGAGCCGATCCAATGCCGCGATGGAAATCGATCGGCGTCTCCCGGGGCAAAGGTCTCGCGGGTACAGCCTATAGCAAGCCCGAGAGATCGAGGAGCGTCGAGGGGAGCCCCGGAACAGGAATCGGAATCATCAGGTCCAGGAGACCCGATACGCGGTAGCCTGTTTCGTTCGGTTCTCGGTAATGCGTGATGCGACTGGCCTTGAGGTCGGCCAGCCAGACCTCGGGGATCCCGCGGCGGGCATAGATGCCGAGCTTTAGGTCCCGGTCGAGCCGCAGGCTGGTCTCGGCGACCTCGATCAGGAGCAGGATGTCCGCGGGCCCGGGATGGCGCTCTCGGTACTTGGATGTCGGCGGGGAGACCAGGGCGATGTCCGGTTGGGGCTCGTCGTGTGGTCCAAGGTGTATCGGGTTCTGCACGCGGACGATCGCGTCATTTCCGACCGCCGCGATCAAACGATTCTGCAGATCCGTCACGACACTCGCATGGGGTGCCCCAATTGGTGGCATCTCGATCACCTCCCCGTCGATCAGCTCCACGCGGGCATCCGCGGGGAGGATCCCGACCTCCCCCATGCGGTAGTAGTCCTCCACCGTGTAGCGGTGACGGCGGACCAGGTCCTCGGCGGTGCTGGACATTGAGCGATTCCCGGCAGTTCGTTTGGGCTCAGGGCAAGGATAGCCGGGATCAGACCTCCCGGTAGAGGCTCGCCCCCTCGGCGACGAACTCCTGGGCCTTCTCCTTCATCCCCGTCTCGATGGCGACATCCAGGTTGTCGAGCCGATGGGCCTGGGCATAGTCCCGGACGTCCTGGGTGATCTTCATGGAGCAGAAGTGGGGGCCGCACATGGAGCAGAAGTGGGCGACCTTGTGGGACTCGTGGGGCAGGGTCTGGTCGTGGAATTCGCGGGCCCGCTCGGGATCCAAAGAGAGGTTGAACTGGTCCTCCCAGCGGAACTCGAAGCGGGCCTTGGAGAGTGCGTTGTCCCGCACCTGCGCCCCGGGCAGGCCCTTGGCCAGGTCCGCCCCGTGGGCGGCGATCTTGTAAGTGATGATGCCGTCACGCACGTCCTGCTTGTTGGGCAGGCCCAGATGTTCTTTCGGCGTGACATAACACAGCATTGCCGCCCCGTGCCAGCCAGCCATCGCGGCACCGATCGCGCTGGTGATGTGGTCGTATCCAGGAGCGATGTCTGTCACCAACGGGCCGAGCACATAAAACGGCGCTCCGTTGCAAACTTCGATTTGACGCTTGATGTTCATTTCGATTTGGTGCATCGGAATGTGGCCTGGGCCTTCGACCATGACTTGGGTTCCGTTGGCTTGGCCGCGTGCGGTCAATTCGCCGAGCACATCGAGCTCCGCGAATTGTGCATCGTCCGAGGCGTCCGCGATCGAACCGGGACGCAAGCCGTCACCGAGTGACCACGTGACATCGTATTGGCGCATGATATCGCAGAGGTCATCAAACGCTTCGTACAGCGGATTCTGTTTGTTGTGAACCATCATCCATTTGGCGATTAGCGAGCCACCGCGGCTGACGATGCCGGTGACGCGGTTGATGCTGAGGTGCAGGTGTTCCAATTTGACGCCACAGTGGATCGTCATGTAATCGAC
>JBGSUY010000304.1:0-6465 GCA_041753195.1 Chromatiaceae bacterium | reverse complement strand
GCTCAAGCCACTGATATCCATTCTCGCAGTTCTCCTGATAGCACTGCCCGTTTCCTCGGTCTCTGCAGATGAATATGACGACACGATCAGCATCTTCAGAAACGCCGGAGCAAGTGGCTCGTTCTTCCAGAGCGCCTATGGCTACGCCGTGTTTCCGACGATCGGTAAAGGGGGTTTTGTAGTCGGTGGCGCATATGGCAAGGGTCGCGTCTACCAGCAAGAAGGGTACGTGGGCGATACCTCGGTAATACAGGTCACCCTAGGCTATCAGCTTGGCGGTCAAGCCTACAGTCAGATCATCTTCTTTGAAGACCAGCGAGCCTTCAATGAATTCACGAGGGGCAACTTCGAATTCAGTGCAGAGGCCAACGCGGTTGCCATCACTGCTGGGGCCAGCGCTGCGGCGACTACGACCGGTTCGTCGGCCGGAGCGAGCGGCGGCAGGAAAGACGCTACGACCGTGGGCGGCTATTACAAGGGCATGGCGACCTTCACCGTCGCCAAGGGCGGGCTGATGGGCGCGGCGACCCTCGGCGGCCAGAAGTTCGACTACAAGCCGCGCACGTAGCCGAAACTCGACCTGTTCGCACATCTTCTGGTTGGCGGCTCCCTCCAGTACAGCCTTTGAAGACCTCGTGGCGACCGCGATCTCGTCGCTGCGGGCGGCGTCCCTGCACGAGTTTTCTGCGGCTTATGCAAAGTCGATAGCCGCAAAAGACTTCGAATCAGTTCTTGCGGAGTATCGGCGCATCGGAGGGCCTCAAGGCCACACACTTCTCATTAACTTTGCTAAGCGGGGAACGTATAAGCGAATGCTCGCCGAAGGTATCTTGCTAAAAAGGACCGAGCACCGAGGCAGTAAAGATCAAGGTTCAAATAGCTCTGTGCGAACGCTAAAGAAATAGACGCGAAGAAAACGCGGATCACGCAAGAGCATGATTCGGGTGGGAAGTTCACGCTTCACTGATCGCACCATGATCCTGAAGAAGAAATTGGAAAACTTAACACCAGAACAAGAACAGGCAAGAGCCAGGTCCAATCGACAGGGGTTTCATGAAGGTGCACATGTTCCTGGGTACAATCTGCACAAAATAGGCAAATAACCCCCTAACCATTGGTGCAGCGTCGACCCAATACCGTGCACGCAGCTCGTCGCTACATTTCAACGGGGATAAGGGGCGTGGGTCAATTCCGATCCGATCGGGCGTTCGCTTCATGGTGTTTTTGGCCCGATCGGGCGCGCAAAGTCAATGACCGCAAAGGGTAACCGGCCCGTCCGGAGCGCGACCGTCAGCGTCTGCAAAGCGTCCGAAGCCGCCGCTGGCCGTTCGGGTTAGGGGCGGCCGGAACACGCGCATTGCAGCCGGTCGCGGCGAAACGGGCGACGGGCTGTTCTGACCCAAAGCAGTCCACCCCGTCGCAGACTTGGGCGGCAGCAACACAAACCACTTCGGACATACGAACGCGATCGGTCCTGCGGAACGTAGTGCCCAACATCGGCCCGCTGGCTCAACTGACGACGATGGTCACCCACCAGGCGCGTGGCTTTAAGTCTGTGATGCACCACCCGCACACAAGTCCTCCCGGTGGGGCGACTTCTATCCTAACACCTGGGGGTGCGAATGACTTGACGGCGTGTCGAATGTCTTTGCATACGCCCTGCGTCGCTTCCGCACCTACCGTCCCTGCACCACTGCGGCTGCCCCACCCATACACGCACCAAAGACCGACCGGCTTCGCTCCGCTCTACCAGCCGGTCGGCAGATGGCTCCGCTACTTGGCCATCACTTGTGCGGGGTTACCTTTAGGTGGGGATCCACCGGCGGGATCACTGTCAGGTTTGGGGTAAGCGGCAGGCGTGGCAAGGTCTGCTCCGGAAACTCCCCGCTGAGGGTATTGAGGAAGGCCACCACCTCCACAAGCTGCGCGTCGCTCAGGTCCTTGTTCAACTGGGTCTTGCCCATGACCCGGACCGCCTCGTCGAGGGTTGGCACCTGACCGTTGTGGAAGTAGGGCGCGGTAAGGGCGATGTTGCGCAGAGTCGGGACCCGGTACATGTGCTTGTCCTTCTCGTCCTTGGTGACCTGGAAGCGCCCAGTGTCCTCGACCAGGTTGTATTTCTGCTCAAAGGTGCTGCCGGGGAAGGTCGGAAACTTCTGGAAGAAACCCGTCCCCATGGGTAACGCCGGGCCGCTGAAATTGGCGCCGGAGTGGCATGCGGTGCAACCCAGTTCGGCGAAGGCGTTCATACCCTTGACCTGCTGCTCGGTAAGCGCAGTCTTATCCCCCTTCACATATCGGTCGTAGGGCGAGTTGGGGGTAATGAGGGTGCGCTCGTAAGCGGCCACGGCCTTGGCCGCATTGTCTATGGTGACCGGGGCCGCCTCCCCAGGGAAGGCCGCCTGGAACATCGGCGCATAACC
The DNA here is from genome assembly GCA_041753195.1 of Chromatiaceae bacterium. Lineage (GTDB taxonomy): Bacteria > Pseudomonadota > Gammaproteobacteria > Chromatiales > Chromatiaceae > Thiodictyon. The sequence goes on along the minus strand of JBGSUY010000304.1, from coordinate 4,042 downwards.
GGGGATCTTCTTGATGCGCCCCATGACCTCGTCGAGATTGGCCATCCCCATCTCCACCGGGTTGACCACCGGACCCTTGGACTGGTCCTCCAAGGTTGCGGCGCGTCCGTCCCAGAATTGCACCGATTGGAATGCGACGTTCCATACGGTCGGGGCGCTGCGTCCGCCGCGGGCGTCGTGCATGCCGATCGAGTTGGGGCGGTTGTCGTCGCCGGCTGCCATGACATTGTGGCAGGAGTTACAGGATAAGGTGCCGTGCTCGGAGAAGCGCGGATCGAAGAACAGGGCCTTTCCGAGCAGAACCTTGGCGTCGCTCTGGGGATTGTCTGTCGGAATCGGTGGGGTATCCGGCAGCGCCTCCCAGGCGAGGGCGACGGTGGGCAGGATCGCGGTCAGAACAGCGCTCAACAACAGCTTGGGACGAAAGCCCATGGTGGAACCTCCTTAAGGTACCGGTGTGATGGAGATGCAGGCTGGACGAGACAACCGTACGCGACTGCCCCGAGTCCAAATCGCCTTGGCGGCCCGGAACTGGGCCGTCAGGTACGATCAGTATATGCCAAAGCATTAAGCCAGGCATTCGTTAGGTCGAATTTGTGTCGATTGCCGCGCTGCCGTACGTATGGCGAACGGTAGAGTTAAGCGACCGGCAGGTAGATGAATATAGTGGGCGCTTGAAACGCTGCCCCAATCGTTACGAGGCTAGGGACGAGGACGCGCAATGGCGATCCTCCGGCTCTTTGTGCTATGGCGGACTCATTCGTTGCCCCGAGGCCAAGCGATTTACAACTCACGGATATTTCTCTATTTTATTCGTGTTCATTGCGCTTCTTGATGTCCCGCACACATCTCCCGCCGTACGGCAAAGCTCACCGGCGTGGTGAATCCGTGTCCGGTGCAGCACATTGTTCGGCACTCCCTGTGCGCGACGCGATTTCGACGCTGGCCATCTGCGCAAGCCGATGCGCGGTGTCCTCAAGCGGCTTGAGGGATACGTCTTCCCCGGAATAGCGCTCGTAGTAACCGAACGGATTGTCAAGATCTCTGATCAACATCGAGAGATAAATCATCAGGTACGCGATGACGGTCACAAAAAACAACGACTCGTAGAACGGTTCAATCTTCAGCAAAACGAGCCCAATGCATAGAAGGCTGGTAATGAGATCGGCGAGCAGATAGCCCGAGGCAACGAAGGACGTCTCGCGAATGGTGTGAATGCGTGTGAGGGTACGCCGGAGATTGCCCTGTTCCTGCTTTAATCGCGCCACCAGCGTCGCTTGCGTCCATTGCTCCATTGCCGCGAACTGCGGGGTTAGGTCGTTTACGTGTTCCATGAGTCCCGCGGTACGGTGTTTCTTGTGGAACCAACCGAGGATGTCCTGGCTCAACTGCGAAAACAAGACCAGGCACGCGCCTACGTTGGCGTCGGGCTTTGCCAGTCGAATGCCGCGCACTTCCTGCGCAAGATTCTCCAGGCACGCGCTCAACTCGCCTGGATAACGCTCGCTTTCCTTGAAATCCGACAGGACTCCGCTGAGAAGAAAGCCCATCAGGAAGACGTTGGCAGCCACAATTCCAGAGAAGAGTGGATTGATGGAGATCATCTCCCACCCGAGGAAATGAACGAGAAGTTTTGCGCCTACGACTACAGCAACGACAGTGCTCACGCGTAGCATCAGTCGGTGTCGGTTAGTGATGGTCATCGTCGTCCCCTTCGGATTGCCGACCCTAATCCTCGCCTCGATCCCGTCCGCCTCCCTCGCGACCCCCCTCTTCGGCGTCGCCGCTGCGGTGGCACTCCACGCAGTTCTCGTACTGGTCGATGTCCTCCTCCAGGTGCTCCTCGCGGATGCCGGCGCGGGAGTGCTCGTGGCAGCCGTAGCAGGTGTAACGGGTGTAGTCGTTGTCCACATGGCAGGTGTTGCAGGTCGCCTGGTGGTCCTGGTCCAAGAGGAAGTACCGGTCGTGGTCGAAGGTGGCCGGCGTCCAGCCTTGTTGGGTGTGGCATTGACGGCAGTTGCCCGTGATCTGCCGGTGCAGGCTATCCCCCGGGCTGCGGTGACAGCCCTCGCAGCGCTCGCCGATCCCGGGTTGCAGGAGGTCGTGGGAGAAACGGCCGATGGGATGGAAGGCCTGTACCCCCTTGTGGTCGCTGTGGCAGGCGATGCAGTCCTGCTCGACCAGGTCCTGGTGGAAGGGGGTGAGTTTCTGCTCGTTGCCAATCGGCACGCCCTTGGTAGTGACAAGTCCGATGTCCGCGGGCTTGTGGCACTGGATACAGAGCTCCGGACGGCTGCCCCGGAAGGGGCTGTGGCAGGCGAAGCAGTCCGTCTCCAGGCCACGGTGGGCCTCCATGAGCTTGCCGGGGGCGACCATCAGGTGCGGCAGAAACAAGGCCAGGAGCAGCAGCAGGACCAGGTTCGCGCCGACGATGTAAGCGACGGTTTTCTTGTTCATTGCCACTGCCAGAAAAGGAAGATGCTGAAGATGTGTGCGAGTCCCAGGACGGCGAAGGCGAGGGTGATGGGGAAGTGCACCACCCGCCACTGCTTCATCATGTCCAGGGTCACCGCATCCCAGAAGATCTCCCGTTCCACGGCCTCCCCGGCCAGTCCGCGCTCGGCATAAGCATCCCGGCGCGCCGCCAGATGGCGGCGCGAGCGATCCAGGAGGTACTTCCCGGTCATGCCGCTTGCCACGTTCACCAGCATGGCGATCAGGGCGAGCCAGGGCAGGATCGAATAGACGTGCACCCCGGCGTGCACCAGGATCATCAGTGCCCCGGTCCAGGTGAGGACCTCATGCAGGCGTAGCAGGGACCGGGGTTGGCCGACATGGATCAGCTTGCGCTTGCGCATGGAGTAGGCGAAGGACGAAAGGATCAGGAGGGTGCCGGGGATGCCCAGATAGCGCCCTATCCACACCAGACCGAGCGCATGCAGCAGCGCATCGATCGCCAGGGTCGCGGCAATCAGGGCGCCGAACAGGGCCAGGGAGGGCAGGATTTCTTTTCGTAGGATGGAGGTATTCATGGCGCATCCTTCCCCTGCCTACAGGGCTAGGGTTAGGTCAGTGGCGGGCTTGCCGATGCACAGCAGGCAATGACCGGGGGCGATGTCCGCATCCGGGGTTTGAAGGTATTCCACCTCCCCGGACTCGACGGCGGTCTGGCAGGAACCGCAGCTCCCCGCCCGGCAACCGGACTCCACCCGGATGCCCTGGTCCTCGGCCAGGGCGAGCAGGGACCCGGCCTTAGGATCCCAGGGAACCGTCTTCCCGGACCGGCCGAAGCGCACGGTAATCGCTCGGTCCGCGGCGGCGGGCTCGGCCTGGGTCGGTAGGCGGCGCCGGTTTAGGGAGGCGGGGCCAAAGGACTCGTAGTGCAGGTTCTCTGGTGCGACGCCCAGGTCCTCCAGAGCCGGGACCAGGGACTCCATCATGGGCGGCGGACCGCACAGGTAGAACTCGGAACGCCCGAAGGGCAAGGTCCGGCGCAGAAGCTGGGTATCGACCCTTCCCTGATGCTGGTAGTCCCGGCCGGGTTCGTCGTCCGCGTGGGGCTGCGAGTAGCAGACATGCAGGTGCAGGCCCGTGTGGATCTCCCGCAGGGTCTTCAGGTGCTCCTTCATGATGGGCTCGGAGCCGTTGCGCACCCCGTAGAAGAGCCAGACCTCCCGCGGGTCGGAGCGATGGACCAGGGTGTTCAGGATGGACAGCAGGGGTGTGATACCGATGCCCCCGGCAATCAGCACGATGGGTAGGTCCCCCTCCTCGATGAGGTGGAAGTGGCCGGACGGTGCCCGCACCGAAAGCCGGGCGCCCTCACGAACGCGATCATGGAAGTGGCTCGACGATGCCCCCGGCGGGAGGTCCGCCCGGCCGGGTGGGGCCGGGACGCGCTTGATGGTGATCCGGTATCCGTCCGGGCGGGGCCGGTCGGACAGCGAATAGCAGCGCACCAGGTCCCGGGGTGGGCCGCCGGCCGGGTCCGGGACCCCCAGGTTGAAGGTGAGGTACTGGCCGGGCTTGTAGGGCGGCAGGG
>JBGSUY010000303.1:0-2007 GCA_041753195.1 Chromatiaceae bacterium | reverse complement strand
CAGGTCGCCGTCGGCGCCCGACCCCCGGGATCGGTCCTGCCAGCTGGAACGCCGGGGCCCCATGGGTCCATGCCCACCCGCATCGGGATCCCCCTGACACCCCTGACGTACGAGAGCCCGCCCGAGCGGGCTAGCGGCCTGGAGTTGGAGGCGGAGCTCCGGATCACCGGTCGGGCCCCACCGGGAAGCACCGTCGATCTTTTCGGTTTCCACTACCGGGTGGGGCCCGGCGGCCGCTTCCAGCTGATCCTGCCCGTGACCGATCCAGAACTTCTGCGGCGGGCGCTCGAGGCCGCGCCTCCGGCGGAGCTGACCCGGCGTCGGCACGACTGATTCCCGGCACATGCCGGACCAAGGGGTCCAGGTCGGGAGCGGGAGCTATAATCCCTCGGCCGCCGCCGGATCAGGCGGCTGGAATCCGCGCCGGATCGAGACCGGACCGAGCCCGGATCGAGTAGGCCAACCCAACGAGGGGCAGGGCGCATGTATATCGCGATGGTGAGTGCCGAGTGTGCGCCGGTTGCCAAGGCCGGCGGTCTGGGCGATTTTGTGCACGGGCTGTCTAGGGAGATCGCGATTCGCGGCCACGGGGTCGAGATCTTCCTGCCCAAGTACGACTCCCTGCGCTTCGACCGTATCGCTGGGATGACCAAGGTCTACCGGGACCTCTGGGTGCCCTTCTACGACCAGTGGATTCACTGCGACGTGGACCATGGGGAGGTGGACGGTCTCGGTTGTTTCTTCATCGACGAGCACGCCCCCCAGGCATTCTTCCGTCGCGGCAAGATCTACGGGGACCGAGACGATGCGGACCGCTTCGCCTTCTTCTCACGCGCCGTTCTGGAGTACCTGCTCAAGGCCGACAAGCACCCGGACATCATCCATTGCAACGATTGGCAGACGGGACTCATCCCAGTGCTGCTCTTTGAGATCTATCAGGGCCTGGGGATGACCAACACCCGGGCCTGCTTTACCCTGCACAACATGGGCCACCAGGGCGTGGTGGGCGAGAACATCCTGCGCCAGGTGGGGCTCAGGCCCGAGCGGCTCATGGTCGCGGAGCGCCTGCAGGACCCACTCAACCACCGGGCGGTGAACCTCATGAAGGGGGGCATCGTCTTCTCGAACTACGTCACCACCGTCTCACCCCGCTATGCCTGGGAGATCCAGCATACGGACCAAGGGATGGGCCTGCAGGGACTGCTGCAGCTCCACGACCACAAGTTTGGCGGGGTGTTGAACGGCATCGACGACGCAGTCTGGAACCCGGAGCTCGACACCCATATCCCCCAGACCTATGGGCCGGACACCCTGCCCCTGAAGGCGGTCAACAAGCGGGCGCTTCGGGAGCGGCTGGGCCTGCAGGACGTCTTCAAGCCCATTGTCTGCGTGGTGAGCCGGCTCGACGGGCAAAAGGGCGTGCACCTGATCCGCCACGGGATCTACTACGCCTTGGAGCAAGGCTGCCAGGCGGTGCTCCTGGGCTCGGCCCCAGACCCGGCGGTCCAGGCCGACTTCCTACGTATCAAGCAGGAGATGGAGTCCAGTCCCGACTGTCACCTGGAGCTGGCCTACGATGATGAGCTGTCCCACCTGATCTATGCCGGGGCGGACATGATCCTGATCCCCAGCGTCTACGAGCCCTGCGGCCTGACCCAGATGATCGCCATGAAATACGGGGTGGTGCCCATCGTGCGGCGGGTGGGCGGACTTGCGGACACGGTGTTCGACGCCAATTATTCGGATAGGGCCTTCGAGGAGCGCAATGGCTATCTGTTCGACGACCTGACGGAGGCGGGGCTGGAGTCCGCCCTGGGCCGCGCCATCGGACTCTGGCTCCGCTTCCCCGAATACTTCCGGCAGCTGCGGGTCAACGGTATGCGCGCAGACAACTCCTGGAGCCGTCCGGGCCAGCAATATCTGGACATCTATCAGCACGTCCGCGTCTGATTCCGCCCCGCGGCCACGCAGCCACGCTGCCGCCGAGGGCCCCGGTGCGCCGGGCCC
>JBGSUY010000302.1:0-4002 GCA_041753195.1 Chromatiaceae bacterium | reverse complement strand
CCCTGAAACTCCAGCTGTTCTCCGCTACACTCTGTCATCGTAGGGTCGCCCTCTCGTTGGTTTATAACGGCTTGATTGCACGACCGTTATGCCTCAGAAGGCGACCCTTTTTCAATCCCTTGGTGAGATATCCGGGCTAGCTGCGAAGGCCGGATTCCGCCGTCTTGTAGGTCAGCTTCAGGGCCTCGGAGCCGACCCACTAGACGCTGACCACCGTCGCCAGGGCGCGGGCGAAGGAGGCGTTGTCCGACTTCGTCTTCGACTTCCAGGTTAGGGTGGACCGGGACAAACGGGACCCCTGCAAGCGGATCGTGGGCAACGTCATGCGTTCGTCAGGGATGGTATGTGCTGGTGGTATCGCAAGTACGCGGGGCTTTCACGCTACCCGACCAGCGCTCGCAATTCTTGCGGCCTTGCCGGAAGGACACGGTACAGCGTACCTGTCTGCCATCGGGGGATAGAAAGACCGCAACGCCTACTATTGGCCCCGGGTGGGCGCAATCAGATTTCGTAGCGCTTTCCTCCTGCTACCAGAAAGGCAAGCACCTCGATGCACTTCACGCCGCGCGTTGAAACAACTCGAACCGCTCGGCCAAGTAATCTCGGTCCGGTTGATCCTCAGCATGACGCGGAAAGCGGATCTTGGACTCGTGGTATTTCTTGATCGCCATCTCCAAAGTTGGCCCGTCGTGCTGAGCAAGTACGCTCTCGGCAATGTGGATCTTTCCGTTGGGGGCGATGCCTAGCAGGTTACGGTCATAGGCTGTGTGGTGCAGAGTTGAAAGGCAGATGCCGTTGCGAATTTCGGGGCGACCACGTTCGTCCCGATCAGGGATGATGTGCGCCGCCTGGAGCAGGTCCGCAATTGGCAAACCAGAGATGGCGCAACGGCGCTCGTAGGCAGCAAGGACCAACTCTCGGAACTCGGCCTGGTGGAGACGCATCTTCGCTTCGATCGTGCTGTAGCGCCGATCAATTACCCCTCCGAGACTTCGTTGGTCAGGTACCCGCCCAAGTTCTTGGAGACTGCCCACGGCCAAAGCGCAGCGAAGGGACCGGGGGTCCCAATCGACTACGTAGCTCGGGTAAAGAATCTGGTAAACGCCGGGGGTGAGGGCGTAGAAATAGATCAGGGGTGACTGATCGTCGAATGCTTCCCGGAGACAAGTGTTGTCGTGGTTGTCCGGATTGCTGCCCTGGAACGCATAGCTAAAGTATCCGTCGCTGCCCACGACATCATCATAGCGGGCGCTTCGTCCGTACTTAGGTTTGGTGGTCTTGATGCTTAGGACACCTCGCCGCATCTGCGTGGGGCGGTGGATCCCGCGGGGCGTACTGCCCAAGTACACGCGTTCGCCGTCAAACACGAACCCTTGCTGAATCGCACCCCAAGGCACGGCGCCCCCATGGTGCCGCATGAGCGTGGCGCAGCATGCGAAGGCTGCCAAGCGGATTGAATCGTCGGCGTCGGTCAACGCTACATGCTCTTCGTCCAGAGATCGGAACGGCCGACTGGCAAGATAGCACCAACGTAGGCTTAGGATTCCACTGCGGTCGACGTCATGGCACATTTAGCTATCGCAATGGCCGATACCGTCTGCCGGCTTACGCTGGTCTGGGCGACCGCGACTGTGGACGAAACAGCCGCGGCTTAAGCGAATGCGGCCACGTTTCCAGCCCCAGGCCGCGCTTGACATAGCATTGACCATGCGAGCACAGCACGCGCCGACGAGGTGCTTCGCACATCGCGCACAACGGGACGTTATGCCCAGGGAGAGACGCTAGAACCGCGAACGGAAGGTGAGGATTCTATGGCTCATCGCTGATCGGCGGATGGCGCTCACGCATTGATGACGTTAAAGTAATCAGTTGGTTGCGAGCGCCACACGATCGCAAGGGCTTAGACCAAACGCCTTGCATGTCATCGGTGTAGTGGATCCCGAGGGGCAAGAGATCGGCCGCAAGCAGGTTCACGGTTTCCGTGGGACCGAACCATCCTGCCGAGGAGCCAGTTTGGGTCACGTCTTCGAGGATCAGGCACAGGATTTCCTCGTGCTCGAAATCTTGGTAGTTGCGGAAATTCAACATGGCGATGCCTCCGAAGTCGGTTGCGGTTAACGTTGGCTGGAACATGCGTGTGTGTCAAGCTGTCGAGCGTAGCTAGCTGGTGCCCTCTCCCCCACTCAATACTCCTCGGGTAACAGGATCGTCGTCACAGACCTGTCCCTTTCGGTGATGACCCAGACCTTGAGGTCATCACGGATCTCGTAGGCGCTGAGTAGCCGCTCGCCCTGTTCGAGGGCGAGGTCGTTTTGTGCGCGGTCTTCGGGATCAAGATCACCCCAATCTCCCAGCTCGTGGCGGGCAAGGATGGTCGGGATGATGGCCGCGAGGTCTCGCTCGGTGATGGCGTCAAGCGCGGTGTGGGTGATGACGGTTTGCCCAAGCGGGAACAAGGTCTTCATGGTCTTGGCAACTCATGGCGGGCGAGGATGGTCGGCACCTCAAAAGTGCAGTTTCGGCATGCTCATCCTTCTTGGACATGAGGCTGAGGCACCGTGATGGTGGTCTCCGCAGGCTGCGAGGGCTTCAAAAGTGTAATTTCGATACACCTAGTTACACTAAGTGTAATTGCGGGAACCCGCGTGGTTGCTGGGCTCAGACCCTAAAATTACGAAAAAGGGGGGTGGGCGGTTGGCTACTCCAGCCACTGGTGGCCCCCAGTTAGGCAGCGGTCCCGTAGACGATGGTGCGAAAGAATTCGCGATCGACTCCCTGGTACAAGGTTGAAATCGTTCGCAAGGTGGAACGACTGGATTGGATCAATCTCTGGACCTTTCGAACGATACGGAACCGGCTACCGCGCCCTGCCGACTCGCGGTATTTCTCGCGCACGGGAGGCGCCTGGGCGTTGTCCTGCGACGCGGACCAAGCACGTGGGCACAGCTTAGCGTCTGGGATCGCGAGGCCGATCACTTCACCCCAGGCCAGTGGTTTCATGGACGGGTGCACGAGCGCCGCTGCGACCTCTCCGCCAATGGGCGCCTGTTCGTCTATTTCGCCTGCAAGCATGGACCGAGGCGGGACGATGAGGGTATCGGCGAATGCTGGACGGCGATTTCCCGCCCTCCCTATTTCACGGCGCTGGCGCTCTGGCCCAACCTCGGCGCCTGGTACGGCGGCGGCGTCTTCACGAGCAACCAGGACCTGCTGCTCGATGCGAGCTGCGGACTCGAGCCGCACCCCAAGCACCGTCCACCACGCCGCCTGAGAGTCGCCGCCCTGCCCGGCGACGCAGCCCCCTGGGAGCAACGCCTGCGGCGCGATGGCTGGCGGCTGATCGAGCGCGGATTCGACCCGCGCACCCATCGGCGCATCGGCAGACGCGAGATCTGGGAGAAGACGCATCCGGATGACGCACTCAAGCTCTGCTGCGAGATCGCGGACGTCGATTTCCGCCGCTACGGGGGACCCTATTCCAGCAGCTACTGGCTGGAGACGGGCTCCGAGCTGATCCCGATCCCCGGTGCCGACTGGGTCGACTGGGAGAGCGGGTCACGGATCACCTTCGCACGGGACGGGAAGCTTTTCGCCGCTGAGCTGCGGGGGGACGACCTGGGCGAAGGCGTCCTGTTGTTCGACTTCAACCCGTTGCAGCCCGATCAGGTCGCCTCACCGGACTGGGCGAGGCGCTGGTGAACGCCCATCGGGCGGCCGAGGGAGCGACGTCGGCTGAAGGCTGGCACCAGGCAGCGAGCGCCGGCCACGTGGAGACGCTGGCACGCCGGCTTGCCGAGGGTCAGCGGATCGATGCGCGCGACGGTTATGGCCAGACGGCCCTCATGGTCGCCGCGCGCCTCGGTCATTGTGCGGCCGTTGAGCTCCTCATCGCGCATGGCGCATCCCTGGACATGACCGCCAAATACGGCCTCAGCGCCCTGATGCTGGCGGTGATCAACCGTCATGCGAGCGTCGCTCAGCAGCTCGTCGCGGCCGGTGCCG
>JBGSUY010000301.1:0-8774 GCA_041753195.1 Chromatiaceae bacterium | reverse complement strand
GTCGGCGAGCAGGCGCTCGCCCCAGTATTGGGCCCGGCTGCCGAAGCGCCCGGTCAGGGCACCCGCGGTCACCTGGAGCCAGGCACCCTGCCGGGCTGCGGCGACGAACCAGGGGTAGTGGGCCTCGTCGAGCCAGGTGAGGCGCTCGGGGTGGGTGATGACCGGCACGTACCCGGAGGTGAGCGCGTCGAAGATAGATTCGGTGAAGCGCGCCGGGACCGCATGGTGGGGGGGCTCGAACAGGAAGTAGCGGGAGCCGTGGAGCCTGGGGTAGCGGCCGGATCGCAGCCGCTCCACCAGCTCCGGGACCAGTTGGATGTCAGCGCCGGTGGTGACCTCGAGTGCAATGCCGGCCTCGCCCAGGGCGAGCCGCAGCGCGCTCACCGCCTGGCCGATCCCCGGTGCGTCGTTCTCGTAGAGACCGGGGTAGATGTGGGGCGTGCAGGCGGTCAGCCTGATGCCGTCGGCGAGGGCGATCCGGGCCATCGCCAGGGCGGTCTCCAGGTCCCGGGCGCCGTCGTCGATGCTGGGCAGCAGGTGGCAGTGCAGGTCGATCACGTCGCGCCCCGCGCCCGAGCGTCGTGGCGGCCCCGACCGTCACCGCCAAGCACGCCCGTCTCCCCCTCGCTGCGGGCAATGATGACGGCCCCGCAGGAGTCGCTGAAGACGTTCACGGCGGTGCGCAGCATGTCGAGGATGCGGTCCACCGCGAGGATGAGGCCGATGCCCTCCAGGGGCAGCCCCACGGCCCCCAGGATGATGGCGATGGCAACCAGGCTGGCGGCCGGGATGCCGGCCACCCCAATGGAGGTCAGGAGCGCCAGCAGCACAACCAGGAACTGGGTGCCCAGGGACAGCTCGATGCCGTAGGCCTGGGCGATAAAAAGTGCCGCCACGCACTCGTAGAGTGCGGTGCCGTCCATGTTGACGGTTGCGCCCAGGGGCAGCACGAAGCTCGTGACCTTGTTCGACACCCCGGCGTTCTTCTCCACGCACTCCATGGTCACCGGCAGGGTGGCGGAGGAGGAGGCGGTGGAGAAGGCGGTCAGCAGGGCCGCCCCCATGGCCTGGTAATGGCGCAGGGGACTGACTCCGCCGATGAAGTACAGCAGCAGTGGCAGCACCACCAGGAAGTGGATGCCCAAGGCCAGCACCACGGTGAGGACGAAGAGGGCCAGGGGGGCGAAGGCGGCCAGACCCGTGTCCATCACCGTGCGCGCCACCAGGGCAAAGACACCGAGCGGGGCGAAGCGCATGACGAGATCGGTAATACGCATCATGATCTCGAACATGCCCTGGAAGAAGTTGTACTGGGCCTCGGCGTAATCCTCGGTGATGCGGGTGAGGAAGAAGCCGTAGAGCAGGCTGAAGAAGATGAGCCCGAGCATCTGCCCCTGGGCGGCGGCCTCCACCACGTTGGTGGGGATCATGCGCAGGAAGACCTCCACCACGTCTCCGCCGCCCTTGCCCCCGATCTTCTCCTGCAGGGCCGCCGTGTCGCCTGTGAAGCCGAACACCTCACGGGGGTTCCCGTCCACCACCCCCGGCTGGATCAAGTTCACCGCCACCAGACCCACCAGGATGGCGAGCAGGCTGGTCATCGCGTAATAGCCGATGGTCTTGCCCCCCAGGCGCCCCAGGCCGTGGGTACCGCCCACCCCCGCCACCCCTACCACGATGGAGGAAATGATCAGCGGCACGATCAACATTTTGAGGGCATTGAGGAAGAGTTTGCCCAGGAAGTCGAAGATGGAGTAGAACGTGACCCCAAGGACACCGGTCTCGCGCCCCATCGCGAGTCCCACCAGGACGGCGAGTGCGAGGGCGATCAGGATCTGCCAGTGGAGCTTGAGCTTCAGGGGGTTCATGGGCGACTCCTCGGTTCCGAGACGGGATCCTGATCGGGGTCTGGGGATCGCGGCGCGGCGGTGTTCGTACGCCGGTTCCCAGCAGCAACACGGAGCGCCTCGGGCGATGATCCCAGATCACCCGGGCCCCGGCAAACCGAAGGCACGAGGGTGGCGTTGAAGATTTGCGGCTTCTTTCAGCGGGCTCCAGGATGCGGGGTCGGAACCCAGGACCCCGCAGCAGGCGAAAGTTGACGATGCACTACCGAGTCTTCTATCTCTTCGACCGCGCCGGTGAAACCATCTCCTCGGCGAGTGCGCTGGAGATGAGCGCCCGTACCATCCGCGAGCAGCTCCTGCCGCGCCTGCAGACCGAGGACGACTACCTCGGCATCATCGACCCCGAGGACAATGTGCTGCAGATCCTGTGCGAGCCCGCCGAGGGGCGCTTCTGGGTGGAGCTGCCCATGGATGCGGCCAAGGCATCCTACGGTCGCCACATGGTCATGGAGGAGCTGCAGGATCTGCTGCGCGAGCTACCCGCGGTGTTCGATCGCGAGGCCATCCCTGGCCTCCACTATCGGCCCTGGTAGGCCCCGGGCCGGCGCCGCACTACCCCGCCCCCCGGCTCAGGGCCTCCGGGTTTCGGCGCCGGATCAGGAGCTTCTCCAGCTCCACCAGGAACAGCACCGAGCTCGCCACCAGGACGATCCTCACCCAGGTGGCCCAGTCGATTGCCGAGCTGCCGAACAGGGTCTGGAACGGGCCGAGGTAGGTGAAGGCGAGCTGGAAGAGGATCAGCAAGCCCACCGCGGCCAGCACGTAGCGACTGCCGAGGATGCCCCGTCGGTTGAGCACCGGGGCCGTGATGTAGCGGGAGTTGAAGAGATAGAAGATCTCGAAGGCCACCAGGGTATTCACGGCGGCCGTGCGAGCATGGTCGAGACCTAGTCCCCGCTCCAGGTCCCACAGGTAGACACCGAAGGTCCCGGCCATCAGGATCAGGGAGACGAAGGCGATGCGCCACAGGAGCAGGGGGGAGAGCAGGGGCTCCCGAGGATCCCGGGGCGGTCGGCGCATTACCCGGGCCTCGGGAGGCTCGAAGGCCAGGGCCAGGGCCAGGGTTACGGCAGTGATCATGTTGACCCACAGGATCTGCACCGGCGTCAGGGGGAACTGACGGAAGCCAAGGACGACCGCCCCCAGCATCACCAGGGCCTCGCCGCCATTGGTGGGCAGGATGAAGAGGATGGCCTTCTTCAGGTTGTCGTAGACGGTTCGGCCCTCCTCCACCGCGTGGGTGATGGAGGCGAAATTGTCGTCCGCGAGCACCATCTCGGCGGCCTCCTTGGCGGCTTCGGTCCCCTTGATCCCCATGGCGACGCCTACGTCCGCGCGCTTGAGGGCGGGGGCGTCGTTGACGCCGTCGCCGGTCATGGCCACCACCAGCCCCTGGGCCTGAAGACGCTCCACCAGGCGCAGCTTGTGCTCCGGGGTCACCCGGGCATAGACGTCCACCGCGCCGAGGCGCCCATCCAGGGTGGCGTTGTCCAGGGCGTCCAGCTCCTGGCCGGTGAGGGCCCCCGCGGTGCCCTGGAGACCCACCTGGTCGCCGATGGCGCGGGCGGTGGTGCCATGGTCACCGGTGATCATCTTGACCCGGATCCCGGCCTCCCGGCAGCGGCGTACGGCCGCCAGGGCCTCGGGGCGGGGGGGGTCCATGAGGCCGAGCAGGGCCAGCAGGGTCAGGTCCTGGCCCAGGTCCGCGAAGTCGAGCTCGATGGCGTGGGGATGCCCTGGCTTCATGGCCACGGCCAGCACCCGTTGGCCGCTAGCGGCCATGCCGTCCACGAGGCGGTGCCAGGCATCCCGATCCAGGGGCTCCTTTCCCTGGGGCCCCAACTGGACGCCGCACCGCTTGAGAACCTCCTCCGGGGCACCCTTGAGGAAGATGCTGGCCGCCCCCCGGTGATCGTGGTGGAGGGTGGCCATGAAGCGGTACCCGGCATCGAAGGGAATCAGATCGGTGCGGGGCAGCGCCAGGGACTCGGCCTCCGGGTCGATCCCGGCCTTGAGCGCGCTGATCAGGAGGGCCCCTTCCATGGGGTCGCCGTGGACCCGCCAACTCTCGCCTTGGTTCTCCAGGGTGGTGTCGCCGCACAGGCAGGCGGCGCGCAGGGCCTGCATCAGGACCGGGTCCTGCTGGGCCGGGTAGGCGGCCCCGTGGCGCTCGAATCCACCGTGGGGGTCATAGCCGCTGCCCGTCACCCGAACCTGGCCTCCAGCCGTGGCGATGGCGGTCAAGGTCATCTCGTTGCGGGTCAGGGTGCCGGTCTTGTCGGAGCAGATTACCGCCACGCTGCCCAGGGTCTCCACCGCCGGGAGGTGCCGGATGATGGCGTTGCGCCGCGCCATGCGCTGCACTCCGATGGCCAGGGTGATGGTCATGATGGCCGGGAGGCCCTCCGGGATCGCCGCGACCGCCAGTCCCACGGAGGCGAGAAACATCTCGTCCGCGGTGAAGCCACGTACCAGCACACCGAAGACGAATCCCAGCGCCGCCAGGGCCAGGATGGCGGCGGTCAGCCAGCGGGCGAACTGATCCATCTGGCGCAGCAGGGGGGTGGTCAGACGTTCCACCCCCGCCACCAGGGCACTGATGCGGCCGATCTCGGTGGTAACCCCCGTCGCCACCACGGCCCCGGTGCCCTGGCCCTGGGTCACCAGGGTCCCGGAATAGGCCATGGAGCGGCGGTCCGCCAGGGGGGTCGCGAGGGGCAGGGCCGCGACCCCCTTCTCCACCGGCAGGGACTCGCCGGTCAGAGCCGCCTCGTCCACCTGAAGCCCCTTGATGCGGGTGAGCCGCAGATCCGCCGGGACCCGGTCCCCCGGCTGGAGCTGCACCAGGTCCCCGGGCACCAGCTCCGCGGCGTCCAGGGTCACCAGCCGGCCGTTACGCCAGGCCATGGCGCTGGGTGAGAGCATGGCGCGGATGGCCTTGAGGGCGTCCTCCGCCTTGCCCTCCTGGAAAAATCCGATGACCGCGTTCACCACCACCACCCCCAGGATGACCCCGGAGTCGATCCAGTGGTGGAGGATCAGGGTGACCAGGGCGGCCACCAGCAGGACATAGATCAGCAGGTTGTGGAACTGGGCTAGGAGGCGAATCAGGGGTCCCCGGGCCTTGGGCTCCGGGAGCCGGTTGGGGCCCACCTGGCTGAGGCGCAGGCGGGCCTCGTCGATGCTGAGTCCCTTGGGACCTATGCCCAGCCGTTCCAGGGTGAGGTCGGGGCTCAGATGGTGCCAGGGGGTCGGGGCGACGGTGTCGATGGGACTGCTCACGATGACCGGCTCCTGATGGGGCGGTCGCCGGCCCGTCGCCGGTTGATCGGCGGGTCGCGAGCCGCGGGGAGATACCGGGCCTGTGCCCACCGGAGTGGAGGTGCAGGGGCCTTCCAAAGAAACATAGACGAAGCAGGCGCCAGTTGGGGCGTCTGCCTTGCGATGGGAGGTCCTGGACCCGGCCAGGGCGTGGCCCACTTGGCGTGAGGGCGGCGGGGGCTCGCCCGCCTCATGTCCCCCGGAGCATCCATCCACGCGGCCGTGCCGTTATGGCGGGGACCCGAAGAGGGCACAGTTGGGCGGCTCCACCGGCGGCTCGATCGTTGCGTGATGCGCAACTACGACTTATGGCAGGTACGAAGAAGCGTCGACCTCTCTCGTGCGACCGCCATCGAATTTGCCGCATAACGCTGCGCTTGAGGCCGGCCGCACGACGGAGGCAGTGACCGCGCGCGCCAGGGCTGAGTGACCTTAGGGGGCGGCAAGCACCAGATCGAATTGGGCGCTGAGGGTGGCGGTGGGGGAGCGGGCGGCACGGAAAGGCACGATCAGGGCGGCCCGGTGAACCGGGTCGGCGACGGCGTTGAGCAGCCAGTCGCGGGCGTTCTCGGGTGCCCCGTCCACGTACATCTGGGTGACCAGCGGGCGGCGTCCGGGTGCCTGGACGGCGAAGTGGATGTGGGGCGCCCGCCCGGGGTAGGGGACCGGCTTGATGGTGCGGAATCGGTAGCCCCCGTCAGGGCCGGTCTCGAAGCGTCCGTAGCCCTGGAATCCCGGATCCCGGGGACGACCCCCACTGTCCCCCCGATGGATGTAGCGCCCATTGGCATCGCACTGCCAGATCTCCACCAGTGCCCCGTCCAGTGGCTCACCGTCCGCGTCCAGCACGCGGCCGACGAGGTCCGTGATCTCGCCCCGGGCGAGCTCCGGGTGTCCCCCTACCTGGACCAGGTCGTTGTCCCGATCCAGGGGCAGGCGATCCGGGTAGAAGGGGCCGCGGCTTTGGGCCGGCGTCGGGGTCAGGGCCCCAAGGGCGGTGATGGGTGCCAGGGCAGCGGCACCGGCGATGGCAGAGAGGAGGTTGCGTCTGTTCATCGGGGCTGTAATTCTTGGTGAGCGCTCGCGGGGCTACCCTCAAGCGCGGCCCGCACGGTAACAGCGGCCCTCGAGGGCCGCCGCGAAGGCGGAATCCACCAGCTCATGCATCAACCGGGGGCTGGCGCCTGGGGCCGCGTCCACCAGCCGGGCGCCGCTGGCGAGCGCCATGGAGAGGGCCTGGAGGACGTCCCCGTCGCTGATCGGGGTGCCCGACTCCAAGTCTTTGCTGATCGCCTCCAGGGTGGCGCCGAGTAGATGCGAGACCCGCTCGGGAGAGCGGGTCTCGGGGTGCAGTGGGAAGCGCATCTGATAGGCGTCGCCGGCGTTGGTGACGGCGGCATAGGGCAGGTGTGGGATCATGGGTCTAACTCCCGGCTACTCCCTGGAGATGGGGGCAGGCCCACGGATCCCAATTACTGCGCTTGAGCGGGGATCGCCGGGAGGTGACCGGATCCGAGTCTGTCGGGACCCGTCACATGGATGCGGCTGTGGGATCCGCTCGGGAGACCTGCTCCGCTACCTGTGGGGCCGTGGGCTCCTGCAGGGTCAGGGTGCCGATCGGCGCGGTGCGGGTCGAGATCATCTCTAGGGAGTGGGGAATTTGGCTTGGTCCGACGCCCCAGATGGCGACGTAAAGGGTTCCCAGGACTACCGCGGCGCCGACGGCCTGTACCGTGCGGGTCCCAAGGTCGATGCGCCGAAGTCGCTCCCGTGCCCCACGCGCCCAGTCGACGAGCTGGCCCCAGTAGGACCAGATCACGGGGATCCGAGACCGCGCATAGGTGAACGCCTGCATTAGGGGCTGACGTACCCTTGCGAAGAGGTTTCGGCCCCATTGGCCCCCCCAGTGAGGCCAATGGGGGGGCAGCTTGGAGGCGAGGAGGGAGAGGAGTGACCGGAGGCGTGTGCCTAGGCTGCTGATTGCGTGTTGAAGGGACATATCGCACCTCGCTGAATTGTGCACCGCCGACCAGCCGGCGAGCGGTGCGTTGAGTTCACAACCGACGGCCTTGCCGTTGCGTGCCGAACGACTGCTCGCAGGACGCTAGAGGGTCAACTTCAACCCCGTGCCGCGGGGATAAGTCTCGGGTGTGTTGCGACGGATACAACCGCCGAAATGCTCCGATAGCGGCGGAAGACCGTCAGAATTTTTCGCAGTCTGACCGGGCAATGAGGATGGCGGACTCCAGGATCTGGTGGACGCATCTGAGCAGGGCACGAATGGCCGCCTCGATCTCGGCCGCTTCGCGTTGCGGCTCGGGGCCCTCCTCGGGAAGGGGCCAGTCCAGGGGATCGAACCTCGGGCGTGCGACGACCAGGGTGCGGTTTCTGTCCCGGGCGTAGTCCAGTGTCGCGCCGCCCAGGGCCCGGGAGAGTGACGCGAGTCCCTGCTCCATCCCGCCGGTCGCATGCTCTGGCTGCACCACTGGATCGCCCGGCCAGTGTCCCGACAGGGTGGGGGTGTCAGCGCCGTCGGCCTCGATCAGCAGGGCGAGCCCCGGGTCCCCGGGGGCGCCGGTCGGCGGCCTAAGCCGTGCCAGTCGAAGCCCGATGCCCTGGCGGACGCCCCAAAATTGCTCCTCAAGCGCTGGGGCTGCCTCGCCCTTGGGGAGTCCATGGGTCCGGAGCAAAGACTCCAGGGTCCGAAGCGAGGCCAGGGGGCGCAGGCCAAAGAATCCCATCACCCGGTCCCGCACCGATCGCAGGGCCGAGGCCCTGGCCTTTGCTTCCGGTCGTCGGGCGAGGGCGCCGCCGACGATGAGAAGCACCACGGCCCAGGTCAGGGTGATTGGGAGCGACCCGGACGTCTCCGCGATCAAGAGGGTTAGGGCCAGCCAGACGGCCAGGAGCAGTGGGAGCCGCCGGCGAAAACCCTGCTCCCCGACCCGCCGGGTGGCCTCCAAGCGTTCCAGCTCCGGGGCGATCCAATCCCGAAAGTAGCCGGCAAAACCCTGCTCCCAGGGGTGCCGCTCCTCGAATTCCCAACCGGATCTTAGGGCTTTACTCGTCACCGGGCGGGCCGTCGTGGGCGCCGAGGAGCTCATGGCCTGCCCCCCTCGGCCCCGGGTCGACCTCCGGTGATCGGGACCCCGCGGGTCTGACCCCGGCCTCGGGCGGTCTGCAGCCGTTCGAGCAGCTCGAAGGAGAGGACCCCGGTGGCCGCGAGCCCCTCGTCCCGCTGGAAGCGCCGGACGGCGTCCATGGTCCGGGGTCCGATCAGGCCATCCAGGGGACCTGGCGCATAGCCCAGGTCATCCAGGTAATGCTGCACCAGCTCCACGAGGCGGTTGGACACGGGTGGCGCCCTGACCTTTTTGGGCATCTCCCCGAGCAGGACGCAGGTTGTCAGCTCCAGGGGACGGGGGACGGCGGGGTGTCGGAGCACCAAGACGTCCGCGGGGTCACATTCCGCCCCGGGCGCGGTGGGAGTCACCGGCGATGGCTCCCCTGGGATCGCTGCACGCGCGGCTGCCTCGGGCTCGCGGG
>JBGSUY010000300.1:0-2485 GCA_041753195.1 Chromatiaceae bacterium | reverse complement strand
CCTCGCCCGTGGCGATGAAGCTGGTGCCCGCGTCGCCCTGCGCCACCTGGGTGAAGCCGGTGAAGGCGCCGGTGCCGCCGGGGATCTCGGTGGTCAGGTCGGCGACCCGGACGAGGTCGACAGGGGTGACCGGAGTGGGGGGGTAGAAGTAGACGCCCGCCTGGGCCTCGCCGGTGGCGATGAAGCTCGCGCCCGCGTCGCCCTGCGCCACCTGGGTGAAGCCGGTGAAGGCGCCGGTGCCGCCGGGGATCTCGGTGGTCAGGTCGGCGACCCGGACGAGGTCGACAGGGGTGATCGGAACGGGAGGGTAGAAGTAGACGCCCTCCTGGGCCTCGCCCGTGGCGATGAAGCTGGTGCCCGCGTCGCCCTGCGCCACCTGGGTGAAGCCGATGAAGGCGCCGATGCCCTCAGGGATGTCGGTGGTCAGGTCGGCGACCCGGACGAGGTCGACAGGGGTGACCGGATCGGGAGGGTAGAAGTAGACGCCCGCCTGGTCCTCGCCCGTGGCGATGAAGCTGGTGCCCGCGTCGCCCTGCGCCACCTGGGTGAAGCCGGTGAAGGCGCCGGTGCCGTCTGGGATGGGGGTTGCGACGTCCGCGACCGTCGTGACGGTGGCCGACGCCGCCGGGAGCCTCCCGGTGTAGAACTCGCCGAAGTACTCGTTGTCGGCCACCAAATCACTCGGGGTGACGTCCACGATCTCCACCAGGTCGAAGGCGACATCGCTCTGCACGCCGATGAAGGCGACCAGGTCCTTGGGCAGGTTGCTGAAGACGAACTCCCCGACCAGTACGGGGGGCTGATCCAGATGGGACCCGCTGAACAGCCTCACCTTGTAGGTCGAGTCCACCGCCGCGACGCCGAAGGCAAAGGTGCTGATCTCCACGATCTCGAAGCCCAGGGAGTAGACCGACAGGGGGGTCTGTGCGCGCAGGTTCTCGTAGCCCATGGCGATGTCGTTGCCGGGGGTCGGCGGATACCAGTCGGGCGCCCCCCCGGTGCCGAAGGCGCCGATGTAGAGGACATCCCCGCCCGGGGCCAGGCTGAAGGTCACGGACCCCACCGTGGCGCTGCCGGCGGGGGCGGCCACAAGGCCGAGGTCGGGCAAGGGACCCGTCGCGTTCGTGGCCTCGGTCGCGGCGAGGAACGCCGCCTTGTCCTCGAAGGTCCTGAGCGTGGCGGCCCCGGCCTCCCCCAGGGGCAGCACCCCCTGGGCACCCAGGCCCAGGGTCAGCAGGGTCATTGCGGTCAGGTTGCGCGTCCGTCCTCTCGTCGGTCCTCTCATGGTTGGCTCCTTTGCCTGTCTTCTTGGTGGTCGCCCGGCTGCACCTTCATGGCTCAAGCCCCAATCGGTGACCTCACCGGATCCGGATTGAAACCAAGCTCTGCCGATGCGGCTTCGCGCCGGAGGGATGGTCTCGGACGCGGCCGGCCTGGCCGCTGGCCGGCAGGCAGGCATCCTGCTCAGTGCCAGTGCAGCGTTGTCGCTACAAGGCTATGCAATGGACTGGGATGGGGCTGTCCGTACAACAGCGGGCAGCCCTGTCCGTAAAACGACGGACAGGGAGCCGCCGACAGGGCGGTTAGGGCTGGGGGTCTGGAAGCCGGAACGGGAAGGCGGCTCGATGCCAGGCGAGGCGATGACGTACGGAAGCGGTGCTCCGCTCACGGCTAGAAGCCGATCATCTGGGCATGCAGCCCATGGCCGCGGAACGATTGGACGATCCCGCTCGGGCGTACCTGCGCCGGGTCGAAGTCCACCACCATCAGGTGGCGCGTCCGCTCGTGCATGCAGGCACTGTAGATCCCGTGCCCGTCGCCGATCTGCTGTTCCAGGGCATGGATACCGTCATCATCCAGAGCCTCGTTGATGTGAATTACGATGTCGCCTCTGTCCATGTCCTTGTCCTCGTCATGTCTGGGTTTGTTCGCCGCCGGTTTGGCCGTTCCGCGCCGCGCCTCATTGCGAAGTGCCAGCGCAGCGGCGTCGATGCAAGGTTACGCAATCGACCGGGGGCCGGATGTCCGGAGATTCGCGGACAAGCCTGTCCGTGTAATCACGGACAGGGAAGCCCTCAGCAGGGCCGTAGGGCCTGTGGGCTTGGAAACCCAAACAGGGAATGCAGGTCGGTGTCAGGGGAGGCGATGGCGCAGGCGGGCCGCGCTCAGCCCGCCATCCCCGCCTGCACCGCATAGCGCACCAGGTCGGCCACGGAATGCAGCCCGAGCTTGGCCATGGAGCGGCCGCGGTGGGTATCCACGGTCCGCGGGCTGATGGCGAGGAGCCTTGCGATCTCCTTGCTGCTGTTGCCGAGCGCGATCAGCCGCATGACCTCGCGCTCTCGCGGCGACAGGGTAACGCTGGCGCGGCCGTCGCGTTGCAGGGCGCGCAGCTTGAGGCGGATGGACGGGGTGACGAAGGTGCCGCCGGCGGCGACGGCATGGACGGCCTGGACCAGCTCCTCGAAGGAGTTGTCCTTGAGGA
>JBGSUY010000299.1:0-3203 GCA_041753195.1 Chromatiaceae bacterium | reverse complement strand
TCCGCGAGGGCCGCCAGTGCGCCCGCGCCGCGGACGAGTGGCTGATGGGGCGCTCGGACCTGCCCCGCTGAGCAGAGCGCCCAGCCACTGAGGCAGAAAGCACGCAGTCATTGGGCCACGCTTGCCCGGACCCTGGACCGGGTGGGGTCCAACGGGTCAGTCGCGGCGGCTTATCGCCTTCGTCACCGCGACGGCGCCGGTTCAGCGCATCCTCACCCACCTCGGTGAACCGGCACAACCCCCGCATCGCCCCGGCCCGCGGACCGCCCGCCTGGGATGATCTCCGCGAACCAGCCCGCCTTCCTCAGCCATCGAGCCTTGCCCTGCGCCATTACCGGGGCTAGGCTTGGGCCATATCCGGTCTCGGGTGGTTGAATTTCCTATCTGTTACTCCCCATCCTGTCGACCCCTCGTGTCGGACTCACCGCAGACGATGGTGCTTTCGCCTCCGCCGTGATGCCTGGAGCTCGCAACGGGTTCCCCAATCGGTCACCATGGCTCGAACAGCTCGGGTCCGACGAGCCCCCCCGACCGCTCGACCACGACGCCGACACCGACGTCGTGGTCGTCGGCGCCGGGATCGCGGGTGTCTCGACGGCGTTCTTCACGATGCGCGACACGTCGTTGCGCGTCCTCCTGCTCGAGCGCGACCGGGTGGGCCGTGGGGCCAGCGGCCACAACGCCGGTCAGCTCGTCACCTACTTCGAACGTCCGCTCTCGGACCTGGTGGAGACGTTCGGCTTCGAGGCCGCGATCGCGGCGCAGGCCGGCATCGACGGCACCTGGGAGCTGCTGGACACGATGATCGCCCAGACCGGTGCGTCGGTCCGCATCGACCGGTTCGTCGGGCACATGGGCATGTTCTCGGCCAACCACGTGCTCACGCACCTGCGCAACAACCAGCTCCGTCGCCAAGGTGACCTCGAGCTCGAGCGGTGCGTCGTCTCCGAGCGCGCCCCGTTCCTGGCGGAGCTGCCCCCCGAGCTCGCCGACCTCTACGAGGTCGTGCCCCAGACCCGCGTCCGCGAGCTGCTCGGCGCGTCCGACGACTCGTACTGGGCGGTTCTCTCGCACACCAAGGGGTGCGGGAACAGCGCGCTGCTGTGCAAGGAGGTGCTCGCCCACCTGGTGGCCGCCAACCCGGGCCGCTTCGCCTATGCTGACCACTCCCCCGTCGATCGGATCGTCCTCGACGAGGGTCGGGCCCGGATCGAGGTCGGTGACCGCCACGTGACGGCGGCCCGGGTAGTGCTGTGCACCAACGGGTTCGTCGACCACGTGATCGAGAACCGGGCGGGCCCGCAGATCCAGGCCCGGCTGCACCAGCGCATCAGCGGCACGATCGGCTACATGGCGGGGTTCGTCGAGCCTACCCTGCGGCCACCGGCTGCGATCAGCTACATCCGCAACCAGACCATCGGCACCGACGGCCCCTACTTCTACATGACCCGTCGCCGCCACGACGGTCCCCAGGGCCCCGCCAGCCTCACGTGCATCGGGGGGCCCGAGTTAGAGGTCGCCGACGTCGGCCACTACGAGCAAGACGCCGAGGTGCCCGCCGCCGTCATCGAGCAGTTCGACGACACCGTCCTGCCGATCATCCGTCCCGACCGAGCGCCGGGGCTGGGGTACGACTACACCCGGCATGGTCTGATGGCCTACACCGACACCCGGCTGCGGCTGATCGGCGTCGAGCCGCGCAACCCGGTTCTGCACTACAACCTGGGCTGTAACGGCGTCGGCTTCATGCCGTCGGTGTACGGCGGACATCGCATCGGCCGGCTCCTGGCTGGCGACGCCCTCGGTCCGAGCCTCTTCGACCCGACCTGAGGGTTTGCACTCTGGTGCGGCGGCCCTGTCGAGGCCCGTACAGTGTGCCGACCGCGTAGCCCTTATCCCTCGGCAGCCACAGTATCCTCGTCCCTACCTGCCGATCCCGAATCCGCCTCGTCGACCAGGGTCGGTGGCGGGGCCAGCGAGCGTAACCGCAGGTGCAGGGCCGCCTTGGAGAGCAGGTGGGCGCTCACCGGGGCGGTGATGAAAAGGAACAGGGTCACCAGGATCTCGTGGAGGCTCAGGCCGTTCCCCTGGCTGCTGAAATGCACCATGGAGGCGATCAGCAGGCTTCCGACGCCGAGGGTGGTGGCTTTGGTGGGACCGTGCAGACGGGTGTAGAAATCCTTGAGACGGACCAGTCCCAGGGAGCCGATGAAGGTGAAGGCGGCGCCGATCAGGATCAGGATGGAGAGTGCGGCTTCCAGCATCTGGCACCTATTCGATAATGTCGCCGCGCAGCAGATATTTGGAGAGCGCGATGGTGCCGACGAAGCCCATCATGGCGATCAGGAGCGCCGCCTCGAAGTACAGAGACGAGTCCAGATGGATGCCGAGCAGGACCAGGATGGCGATGGCGTTCACGTAGAGGGTGTCCAGGGCCAGGATGCGATCCGGCTTGTCCGGGCCCCGCAGCAGGCGCCACAGGCTGAGTGCTAGGGCGGCGGCGACCAGGCCGAAGGCCAAGGTGACGGCGATGCTCAGCATGATTCGAAGACCTCCAACAGGGGGGACTCGTAACGCTGCCTGATGGTCTCCACCAGCCCTTGAGGGTCCCGCACATCCAGTCCGTGCACCACCAGGCGGGTGCGGTCGGGGCTGAGCCAAGAGGAGACGGTCCCGGGGGTGAGTGAGATGGTGTTGGCCAGTAGGCTGATCCCCAGATCCGAGCGCAGCCGCAGGGCCACCACCACGAACCCCGGCGCCAGCTGCCTGGGACCCCGCAGGATCAGGTAGGCCACGTTGAAGTTGGCCACCAGGATGTCATAGAGCACCACCCCCAGGAAGCGCAGCAGGGTGAGCGGCCTGCGGATGCGCACCTGCTCCGGCCAGAACCGGAGCGTGAAGACCGGGATGGCCCAGCCGAGCAGCAGCCCGAGGAGGATGTGTCCCGGGGACAGGTTGTTGACCAACAGCACCCAGATCAGCGCCAGGATGGGCGTGAGCAGGGGGTGGGGCAGGAGCCGGCTCGTCATGGTGAGGTGACCTGGTCAGGGGAGCCCAGCACGGCCTGGACATAGGCTCGGGGGCTCAGGAGCTGCGCCGCCGCCGCCTGGCCGAAGTCCAGGATGGGGCCGGCCCAGATCAGCAGGACCAGGCAGAGCGCCAGGAGTCCCATGGCGGGTGCCAGGGCGGGGAGCTCCGTCGCG
>JBGSUY010000298.1:0-9214 GCA_041753195.1 Chromatiaceae bacterium | reverse complement strand
GGAAGGGGCCACCAACTCCGCCGCGGCGGAGGGGGTTGCGGCCCGGCGATCCGCGACCAGGTCGGCGATGCTGAGGTCCACCTCGTGACCGACGCCGGTGACCACCGGGATCCGGGAGGCCCGTATGGCCCGGGCCAGGGTCTCGTCGTTGAAGGCGGCCAGGTCTTCCAGGGAGCCGCCACCCCGGGCCAGGATCAGGACGTCGCACTCGCCACGGGCATTGGCGAGGTTGAGCGCCTGGAGCAGGGACTCCACCGCGCCGGCGCCCTGGACCTGGGCCGGGTAGATCAGGACCGGCAGGGCCGGGAAGCGTCGTCCGAGTACCGTCAGCAGGTCATGGACCGCTGCCCCGGAGGGGGAGGTGATGAGCCCCACCTGGTGCGGGAAGGGCGGGATCGGGCGCTTGGCGGACTCGGCAAAGAGCCCCTCCGCGGCGAGCCGGCGCTTGAGCCGCTCCAGCTCCAGGCGCAGGGCGCCCTCCCCCCCCGGCTCCATGTGCTCCACCACCAACTGGAAGTCGCCGCGGGGCTCGAACAGGGTCACCCGGGCCCGCACCAGCACCTGCTGTCCGTTCTCGGGCCGGAAGCCGAGCAGCAGACGCCGCGCCCGGAACATGGCGCAGCGAACCTGGGCCGCCTCGTCCTTGAGGGTGAAATAGACGTGGCCCGAGGCGGGCTGGGCCAAATTCGATAGCTCGCCCCGGACCCAGAGCAGGGGGAAGCTGCCCTCCAGCGCATAGCGGACCTCGCTCGCCAGCCGGGCGACGCTGTAGATGTCCCGATCGAAGTCCGAACTCTTCTGGATGGGTTCGAGTCTCACCGGGCCATGGTAGCACTGGGCGCGGAAGCCTTGGCCCTTGGCGCCTGGTGCTCCCCTCGCGTCTCTCTGTCACCCTTGGTACTCGCTCTTTCCGCCCCTATACTGGGACGCTATTTTTCTCGCACGAAAGCCCCGCGGAGGGACCGAGTCATGCGCCTGATCCAGGAAGCCCTGACCTTCGACGACGTACTCCTGGTCCCCGCCCACTCCCGGATCGTGCCCAGCGAGGTGTCCTTCGCGACCAGGCTGACCCGGGAGATCGAGCTCAAGATCCCCCTGGTCTCGGCGGCCATGGACACGGTGACCGAGGCACGGCTGGCTATCGCCATGGCCTTGGAGGGCGGCATCGGCATCATCCATAAAAACATGACCGCCGAGCGCCAGGCGCGGGAGGTGCTTGCGGTCAAGAAGTACGAGAGCGGGATCATCCGCAACCCGCTCACCGTGGGGCCCTACACCAGCATCGGCGAGGTGCTAAAGATCACCCACGCGAATAACATCTCGGGGGTGCCGGTCACCGAGGACGGCAAGCTGGTGGGCATCGTCACCGGGCGGGACCTGCGCTTCGAGACGCGGCTCGAGGACCCGGTGCGCAACATCATGACCCGCAAGGACCGGCTGGTGACGGTGAAGGAGGGGGCGAGCCGCGAGGAGGTGGTGAGCCTGCTGCACAAGCACCGCATCGAGAAGGTGCTGGTGGTCAACGACGCCTTCGAGCTGCGCGGCCTCATCACCGTCAAGGATATCCAGAAGGCCAAGGACTTCCCCAAGGCCTCCCGGGACCATCAGGAGCGCCTGCGCTGCGGGGCCGCGGTGGGTGTGGGCAAGGGCACCGAGGAGCGGGTCGCGGCCCTGGTGGAGGCGGGGGTGGACGTGGTGGTGGTGGACACCGCCCACGGCCACTCCCAGGGGGTCCTGGACCGGGTGAGCTGGGTCAAGAAGCACTTCCCGGAGGTCCAGGTCATCGGCGGCAACATCGCCACGGCGGATGCCGCCCGTGCGCTCCTGGACCATGGGGCGGACGCGGTCAAGGTCGGCATAGGCCCAGGCTCCATCTGCACCACGCGCATCGTCGCCGGGGTCGGGGTGCCCCAGATCAGCGCGGTGGCCAACGTGACGGAGGCCCTGGAGGGCACCGGGGTACCGGTGATCGCCGATGGGGGCCTGCGTTATTCCGGGGATGTCGCCAAGGTGATCGCGGCCGGGGCCCACAGTGTCATGATCGGCGGGCTCTTTGCCGGCACCGACGAGGCCCCCGGCGAGGTGGAGATCTACCAGGGCCGCTCCTACAAGTCATATCGGGGCATGGGCTCACTCGGCGCGATGGGCTCCAAGGATGGCTCCAGCGACCGCTACTTCCAGGAGGCGACGGAAAAGGAAAAGCTGGTGCCCGAGGGCATCGAGGGTCGGGTGCCCTACAAGGGGAGCGTGCTCAACGTTATACACCAATTGGTGGGCGGCCTCGGGTCCGGCATGGGCTACACGGGCTGCGCCACCATCGAGGAGATGCGCACCAAGCCCCAGTTCGTGCGGGTCAGCGGCGCCGGCATGCGCGAGTCCCACGTCCATGACGTGCAGATCACCAAGGAAGCGCCGAACTATCGGATTGATAACTGAGTTGCGAGCAGCGAGTTGCGAGGGCCAGGAGGGTTACGCACTCCGAACCTCGCAACTCGTTCCTCGTCACTCGCTACTCGCTACTCGCTACCCGCCACTCAATGAACATCCACGCCGACCGGATCCTGATCCTGGACTTCGGGTCTCAATACACGCAACTAATTGCCCGGCGGGTGCGCGAGGCCGGGGTCTACTGCGAGCTTCACCCTTGGGACCAGGGGGCTGAGGCGATCCGCGCCTTCGCCCCCAAGGGGATCATCCTCTCGGGGGGACCCGAGTCGGTCCATGAGGCCGAGACCCCGAGGGCGGATCCCCTGGTCTTTCTCCTTGGGGTGCCGGTGCTCGGGATCTGCTACGGGCTCCAGACCCTGACCGCCCAACTCGGGGGCGCCGTGGCCCCCGCCAGCCATCGGGAGTACGGCTATGCCCAGGTGCGTGCCCGAGGGCACTCCCGGCTGCTCCGCGACATCGAGGACCACACCAGCCCCGAGGGCTACGGGCTCCTCGACGTCTGGATGAGCCACGGGGACCGGGTGGAGTCCCTGCCCCCGGGCTTCCAGGTGATCGCCGAGACCGCCAACGCGCCGCTCGCCGGAATCGCTGACGAGACGCGGGGCTACTACGGGCTCCAGTTCCACCCGGAGGTCACCCACACCCGCCAGGGGTCCCGGATCCTGGAGCGTTTCGTCCACGAGATCTGCGGCTGCGGTCGGCTCTGGACCCCCGGATCCATCATTGAGGACAGCATCGCCCGGGTGCGCGATCAGGTCGGGACCGACCAGGTCCTACTGGGACTCTCGGGGGGCGTGGACTCCAGCGTGGTGGCCGCCCTGCTCCACCGGGCCATCGGCGACCAGCTCACCTGCGTCTTCGTGGACAACGGGCTGCTGCGTCAAGGGGAGGGGGACCAGGTGATGGCCACCTTCGCCCGCCACATGGGGGTCAGGGTGATCCGGGTGGACGCGGCCGAGCGCTTCCTGGGCCGACTCAAGGGGGTTGAGGACCCGGAGCAGAAGCGCAAGATCATCGGCAACACCTTCATCGAGGTCTTCGACGACGAGGCGGCCAAGCTCGAGCGTATCCAATGGCTGGCCCAGGGGACCATTTACCCAGACGTGATCGAGTCCGCAGGCGCCCAGAAGGGATCAGGCTCGGGAAAGGCGAAGGTCATCAAGTCCCACCACAACGTGGGCGGCCTGCCAGAGGAGATGAACCTAAAACTGGTCGAGCCCCTGCGGGAGCTCTTCAAGGACGAGGTGCGCAAGGTCGGAGTGAAGCTGGGGCTCCCCTCGGAAATGGTCTACCGCCACCCCTTCCCAGGTCCCGGGCTCGGGGTGCGCATCCTCGGCGAGGTCGAGCGCGCCTATGCCGACACCCTGCGCCTGGCCGACCACATCTACATCGAGGAGCTGCACCGGGCGGGCCTCTACGACCAGGTCTCCCAGGCCTTCGCGGTCTTCCTACCGGTGCGCTCAGTGGGGGTGGTGGGCGACAACCGCCAGTACGCCCACGTCATCGCCCTGCGGGCCGTGGAGACACTGGACTTCATGACCGCCCGCTGGGCCCATCTGCCCTACGACTTCCTGGACCTGGTGTGCCGGCGCATCGTCAACGAGGTCCCCGGGGTCTCCCGGGTGGTCTACGACATCACCGGCAAACCGCCGGGCACCATCGAGTGGGAGTGAGCGGGGACCAGGGTCCCCAGGGGTTCGACCCCGCCGACCCGGTCCACCGGCATTGGATGACCCGGGCACTGTCGCTCGCCCGGCGCGGGGCCGAGGAGGGGGAGGTGCCGGTGGGTGCTGTGCTGGTGCGCGACGGCAAGGCCGTCGGCGAGGGTTGGAACCGACCCATCGCCGCCTCGGACCCCACAGCCCACGCGGAGATAGAAGCCCTCCGGGAGGCGGCCCGCAGGCTCGGCAACTATCGCCTCCCGGGCTCCACCCTCTATGTCACCCTGGAGCCTTGCGTCATGTGCGCCGGGGCCATGGTCCACGCCCGCGTGGAGCGAGTCATCTACGGCGCCTCCGACGCCAAGGCCGGGGCCTGCGGTAGCGTCTTCGAACTGCTGCCCTCGGACAGGCGGTTCAACCACCGCACTGCCTGCCTCGGCGGCATCCTCGCCAAGGACTGCGGCGAGACCCTTCGCGCGTTCTTTCGCGCCCGCCGCTGATCCACACGGATCCACTGCTCGGACGGCGTGGACATGGGGACCCTAGCCCACTACACTATCAGGCCCACCGCACCCCCGCACCCTCGGGTGCAGTGACGCATACCCGGAGAGGTGCCGGAGTGGCCGAACGGGCCTGACTCGAAATCAGGTGTACGCGCGAGCGTACCGTGGGTTCGAATCCCACCCTCTCCGCCAACTTTCAGGCGACCAGCGTCATCGCGTCAGCCCTGACGTCCTGCAATCGTAAACACTACGGATTGCCCGATTCATCCCCGGCGCACCGTTAAGCGGTGTGCCGCAACAGATCGCGGCGGGAAACTTGCGGCGACTAGCCAAACATCGCCCAACGTACACCATTCGTCGCGATCCACCGTCATTTACCGCCTCGCACAGGCCTAAAATCCTCAAAATGTCGGCAGAATCGCATATTCCAGGTCTACCCGCGATAATCTCTGCCCAAGGAGCGATAACAATCGTGTGCCGCGAGATCCATACCGCTTGGCGCTTTCGGCCGACAGCCCAGGCCTCTGGTGCTGGCGCCAATGACGCATTGGTCTGCGCAAATCTTATTCGATTGGCACTTTCTGAAATCACCACTTCCTCCACTGCATCAAAATGCCGCCACGATGTCCTCTTCAACGAATGCGTACAGGGGACAAAGAATAAGCGAAACAGTTACCATGACCAGAAGCATAGTGGTCGCGACCCACTCGTCTCCGGCGCGATCGATCCCAATCAGCGATCGACAAGGCGCTCAATAGTCCCCGCCGCTAGAACAGTCGCCACGAGCCAAGATATTCCCCCCCGGCGATGATCCTATAGACCATCGATTGCAATAAACAGGCGAAAACACCCAGATGGGTCATCTCACCTTTTCGAGCTACGAGTCAGTTTCAGCTGTAAAGCGGCTCGAAGGGCCTTGGCGGGCGCTGCACGCTGATTGCACGTACAGTTCTCTTTACAACGATTTTGACTTTTTTATCTCCTCTACAGTCGCTTTTTCTGAACCTGATGTTGCCCTCTATGTACTCGCGGCCTCGGACGGACCCAACGTGGTTGCCATATTTCCTTTTCAGTTATCGCTTCTACGACGCAACGGCACTACCCTTCGGCTTCTTGAGTACGCAGCGCAATGGGAAATCGACAAACCTTATCCGCTGATCCGCACCGGTTACGAGGATCTTGCCTGGGCCGCACTGGCCCTCTTTCTTAGAAAACACCGAAAACGATGGGACCGTTTCGATCTAATAGAGGTCAGGGATGAACTACCGGCAACCACGCTGCTTCCGCGCCTGCTACGTAAGCCCGGTTATTGGATTCGGGTACGTGCCGATCGTCAGACCCCACTGGTATCACTCAACCGCCCATGGGAGGACCGGTGGCGAGCACACCAGAAAATGAGAAAAAGGGTCGCGCGTATGCAGAACACCTTTGGCGAACGCATGCGCTTTCACGTGTTCCAGGATGCGGATGCTTGGGAATCTTGCCTTGCCACATATATGAAGTTAGAAGCACGGGGATGGAAGGCGGGCCGCGTCGGGATTGGAAAAAATATCCAGACGGTTGCGTTCTACCGGGAATTCTTCCCTAGAATCGCCGCAAACGGGGCCTTGCGCTTCGGCTTTCTGTTCGTCGACGATGAAGTCATCGCGGCGGAAGTGGCCTACATAAACCAACGGACTGTCTATTTCGCTCACGGCACCTACGATGAGCGGTATGCTAAGTATTCTCCGGGGATGGTGAGCACGAGTCTTTTTCTGCGGTATTTCCATGGGGGCCAGTTTGATGAAGGTGACTACCTGGCTGGATACACGGGGTACCTTTTGCCCTGGGCCGATCGAATAGTGCCAAGCCACAGGGTCACGGTATTCCGGATTTCGGCTCCCGTTCTGTATTCTACAATCGTCAAGGCCGCACGCAGCCTAGTCACACCACGCAAGAGCGATCAGATTTCCAATTCAGACCCGTTTTCTAATGAAAGACTCGGCGCAGATAGAACACACACTCCAAGCGCGCCGAAATAGCAGCGAGCCCCAAACCGCCAACATAACCCACAAGACAGTTGCCGGCTACGCTGTGATGTAAAAAGTAAGAGGACACGCTAGTGCGTAAGCCGCCCAAGGGCCAGTATGAGGTTCGCTCTCACTTAGGAGCCTGGATACTGCATCTTTTTATCCACTTCTAATGCGGCTCCGCAAAAGTCCCCAAGGAAATGCAGCATGATTGGGCGTGGTTTAGCGCATGGAGACCTTCGCCAGTTCCTGCGCGCCACTTGGAACAGGTTATTTTGAGGAACGGCCCAGTTTCCCCCGGTGCCGCCCCTCGACAGACCCACGGCCTATTGAATGGAAATCCGCATCCTTGATCGCTCGGAAGTCAGCAGCATTGATCCGGACTCGTGGGATCGGTTGGCGGATAACTCCTGCGTCCCTAATCCATTTTATGAACGCTGGCACCTTCTTTCCGCCCTCGAGCATTTAGATCTGGGCAACGAGGTACTGGTCGTCACGGCGTACCGCGAGGATCGGTTGGTTTGCCTGTTTCCTGTGGTGTTGCAGCGAAAAGCCCTACTGTTCCGTTACATCGAACTGTGGCATTTTTGCGATTGCCTTGCATCTGATGTGCTGCGAGAGCCGGGAGTAACGTTCGGACCGATTCTGAAAGAGGTGATGAACCGCCTGCAAGCGACAGTGGTCGTTTCTCCAGCCCATGTAGAAGAAGGATTCGACCTCGACTCAGACTTCAGCTATTGTCGAACCCGGAAGCGGAGGCGGGCGGTCACGCAGTTCACCAGCTGGGAAGGCTACCTTCAGCGACTTCCTAGGAAATACCGTAAGGAGAGCAAACGGATTCTCTCCAGACTGATGGAAAA
Organism: Chromatiaceae bacterium; assembly: GCA_041753195.1. GTDB lineage: Bacteria > Pseudomonadota > Gammaproteobacteria > Chromatiales > Chromatiaceae > Thiodictyon. Next base: position 1,733 of record JBGSUY010000298.1, on the reverse strand, counting down.
AGAGGGGGTCCGTTACGTCACTTCCGAAAAGGAGCTCTCCTCTAAGTGGTTTCCCTTGTACTGCGATATAGAAGATCAAAGCTGGAAGGCAAAGGACGGACGGCTCTTATCTGCAGAGATAGAGAACATACACTATTACGAACAGGCTTTAGAGCGCGGCGAAGCCCAGAATAAAGTGGAATTCCAGGCGCTGCTCAAGAACGATGAGGTGCTTGCGATTTCTTTCCGCTTTAAGACTGGCCGCAAGGCCTTTGAGGTCAAAACCAGTTACAATGAAAAATACAAGTCACTATACCCCGGTGTTGTATTGGAGCTAATGAATATTCGCAATGTTCTCGACACCGATTTTGCGCTTGTGGACTCCTGCGGCTGGCATAACAAGGTCGTGGAACGTGTTTGGCCAGACCGCATTGATGTGTATCGCACCGTTATCTTTAAATGCTCTATTCCTGGTCAGACGGCGAAGCTTTTATATCGGTTTATCAAGTGGTTGAGAATGAGCAGCCATCCGGTCGACTTGACGTGCAATCGGATCTCGCAATAGTGCCGCCAAGGCCGAGGAAGCGTCGGGGGATTGCGGACCTGGTGGTCGCCCGACCATGCCCCTCCTCGGGTGCTCTGGCCGCACCGTCTTCTTTGGTTCCAAGGGACGCTGATAAGCGCGCCACCAACCTTCAGACGCCTTTGCGCATTAAGGGGCCGGGGTTTCGCGGGTAGTTTCTCGCAACCAGAAGGTAGATAGTCTGCAACGCGTCTGCGCACGGTGGCACCCCAGAGTCTCAACTCCCACTGCGCGATGGGCGCGGGCGGAGACGTTGAGCCAGCCGCAGCGGGCGGAGTGGTTGCCGGACGGCCATGGGACGGCGGGTTGCTGGATGCCTCTCTGCCAGCCCGTGCCTCCCGAGATATACGACTCGACCTCGAACCAGCCCCCGGGGATCTGGGAGCAGCCTATCTCCACGCCCAGCGTCCAGGAATGATGGCCCCAGGTGTTGAGCGACTCCTCACCGTGGCCGTCAGCGGCCGCCCGGCGAGGTTCTCCTCAGTCCACGGGCCAGGCATTGGTGGTCCAGTACAGGGCTGTGCCCTCGGTCCCGGCACCGCTCGGGGATCGACCCTGGCCCGCCTCGGTGCCGTACGAGTCCAGATAATCGTCGCCCTGATTCCAGGCCCGGGTGGTCGCGCTCGAGAGGCTGCGGTGGCGGATGGGGATGGCGCAGGCCAGGTCGTCGGCGGCGCAATCTCGCCCCAGCACGTCGAGCGCCTGGACGTGATCGATGCCGCCCCGCACGTAGAGGTCCTGACCCGGCTGGGTTTCGCCAAGGATGAAGGCGACGGTGCGCCGCCAGTCCCTCGCCACCCGTTCGGGCCGCGCCCCAACCTGGATCATGGCCGCAGTGAAGGCCGGCACCTCGAAGAGCGTGGAGCCGTCCGCTTCGGTTGCCGCCGTTGTCGCACCAGTGGTCGAAGGCGGGGCGGCACGGGTGGCGGCTCGGATTGTTGTGGTTGCCCACCAAGACCAGGGAAAGATCGTCCGGCATCAGCTCGTCCCAGGAGGCGCCCAGACTGCGCAGGGACGCCAGGTTGGCGTGTGGACGAATTCGGCGAGCTTGTTGCCATAGTCGAACTCCGTCATCAGTCCGAGGGGAAAATAGTCCTGCCCCTGGATCGGTCAACCGGCCCCTCGATCACCTCTTGGTAGATCAGGCGCTCGCGCCCCGCCGCCCCGCCGC
>JBGSUY010000297.1:0-7439 GCA_041753195.1 Chromatiaceae bacterium | reverse complement strand
CGCGCCCAGGTCCGCCCCGGGACCGATCCCCGGGCCGGCCGGACCATCGGGGAGGGGGCGGGCCCTGAGATCGAGCCGGTGGATCCGCCCCTCGTTACTCAACCGGAGCTCGACCTCGGTCAGCCGAGGAAGGCCACCGGTCATCCGGTCGTCAATCAGGGAGACCTCACTGTCCACCAGATTCAGCCGCCCCTGCCGGAGAAAGAGCTCCAGGGTGCGGGAGTCGTCCGACTGGAGCGCCCCGAGTCCCAGGACCCGGATGCGTCCGTCGGCGAGGCGGTGCAGGGCAAGCCGGGCCCCCACCAGGGTCAGGGCGCGAATCTGGGGGGACCCCAGACGCAGAGAGGCGGGCAGGTCCAGGTCCAGCTCCAGGGCCCTGAGTCTCAGCAGGTCAGGACCCCCGCCCGGATCTGCCAGCACCACCTCGTCCAGCGCCAGGCGCGGCGACCAGCCAGACAGATGGAGCGACATCCCGCCCATCCGCAGCGGATAGCCCAGCCGCTCGCTCAAGGCCGCGGCGAACTGATCCCGGTACTGGTCAAGGAGCGGCAGGGCGAGACGGGCAGCGCTGATCAGAATCGCCAGTAGGACCAGAGCGACGATCCCGAAGGCGATTAGTCGCGAGAGGGTGCCGCGCAGGATGTGGATCATCGGAAGAAGGGCCGAGGGCCAAGGGCCAAGGTCGGGGGCGCCTCCCGAGCCGGCAGATTTAGGGTCACGCCTGGTGACCCCCCAATCGGGTGGCTGGGCCTGGCTGAGCCGTCCCATGGGCGCTCGGCCCTTGGCCCTCGGCCCTCTGCCCCCCTCATATCAACACCACATCGTACTGCTCCTGGGTGTAGAGGGACTCCGCCTGGAGCCGAATCGGCCGGCCGATGAACTCCTCCAGCTCCGCGAGGTGGGCGGATTCCTCGTCAAGCAGGCGGTCCACGACCTCCTGGGAGGCCAGTACGAGCAGGGTCTCTACCTCGAACTGTCGAGACTCACGCAGGATCTCCCTGAAGATCTCGAAGCAGGTGGTCTCGGCGGTCTTCACCGAGCCACGCCCCCCGCAGCAAGGGCAAGGCTCGCACAGGACGTGCTCGAGCGACTCCCGGGTGCGCTTGCGGGTCATCTCCACCAGCCCCAGGGACGACACCTCGGTGATGTGGGTCTTGGCATGGTCCCGGGCCAGGCACTTCTCCAGGGCCCGCAGGACCTGGCGCTTGTGCTCGTCCTCCGTCATGTCGATGAAGTCGATGATGATGATGCCGCCGAGGTTCCGCAGGCGCAGCTGGCGGCAGATGGCCTGGGCCGCCTCCAGGTTGGTCTTGAAGATGGTCTCCTCGAGGTTACGGTGACCGACGAAGGCCCCCGTGTTGACGTCGATGGTGGTCATGGCCTCGGTCTGGTCGATGACCAGGTGACCGCCCGACTTGAGGTTCACCTTCCGGCTCAGGGCCTTCTTGATCTCCTCCTCGACGCCATAGAGGTCGAACAGGGGCCGCTCCCCCTGGTAGTGCTCGATGCGGTCCTTGATCTCCGGGATGTACTTGGCGGCGAAGGGGATGGACCGCTCCACCGTGGTGCGGGAGTCGATGCGCACCCGCTCGACCTCCGGGGTGACCAGGTCGCGCAGGGCCCGCAGGGCGAGCGGCAGGTCGTCGTGCACCAGACCGATCTGGGTGGCCTGGAGGCAGCGCTCCTTGATCCCCCGCCACAGCTTGGTGAGGAAATCCATATCCTTGGCCAGGGCCTCTTCGCTCACCCCCTCCGCCGCGGTGCGGGCAATGAAGCCGCCGTGCCCCTGGTGGGACTCGACGTAACGGGTCAGGATGTCGCGCAGGCGCCGGCGCTCCTCTTCGTCCTCGATCTTCTGGGAGACGCCGGTGCTGGAGAGCGCCGGCATGCACACGAGGTAGCGGGAGGCCACCGAGATGTTGGTGGTGAGCCGCGCCCCCTTGGTCCCCAGGGGGTCCTTGACCACCTGCACCACCAGCTCATCACCCTCGCGCACCAGCTCGTGGATGTGCTCACCGCGGGACTCGCCCTCGGCCCCGATGATGTCCGATGCATGGAGGAAGGCGGCCCGCTCCAGGCCGATGTCCACGAAGGCGGCCTGCATTCCCGGCAGGACCCTGCAGACGCGGCCCTTGTAGACGTTGCCCACCAGACCGCAGCGCTCGGCCCGCTCGATGATGATCTCCTGGACCACGCCGTTCTCGACCACCGCCACCCGGGTCTCCGGCGGGGTGACATTGATCAGGATCTCCTCACTCACGCCGGCACCTCGCCCCCCATAAGCTCGGCGGACCGCCCCGCCGTCGCCATCAGGTCTATTCCCACCTGGGCCAGCAGTCGCCCAGTCTCGAAGAGTGGCAGGCCCATCACGCCCGAGTAGCTTCCATTCAACCCCGACACGAAGAGGGCGCCGTAACCCTGGATCCCATAGCCGCCGGCCTTGTCCCGAGGCTCGCCCGTGCGCCAGTAGTGCAGCACCTCATCCTCGTCCAGGGTACGGAAAGTCACGCGGGTCTCGCTCAGGTCAGTGCGCTCCCCATCTAGGCCGATCAGGGCCACGGCGGTCAGCACCCGATGGGCCCGCCCGGAGAGGAGCCGCATCATGGCCAGGGCCTCCTCCCTGTCCTCGGGCTTGCCGAGGATCCGATCGCCGACCACCACCGCGGTGTCGGCCCCCAGGACCGGGCGCTGGTCGGTCTTGGGCAAGGCGGCACGCACCGCCCGGGCCTTCTCCAAGGCGAGCCTTAGCACGTAGTCCTCAGGTTGCTCGCCGGGCAGCCGGGTTTCGTCCGTATCCGCCTCCACCGCTGCAAATCGCACGCCGATCTGAGCGAGCAGCTCGCGCCGGCGCGGTGAGCGGGAGGCGAGGTAGATCTGGTGGTCGGCGTCGCTCATGTCCAGCCTTATGGTTGTGTTCCGTCTGCCGGTCCCCTTGGAATCAACGGCCTTCCCCGTGGGGCGGCCCGAGTCGACTCAGGCCCGGTGGTAGGGGTGCCCTTTCCGTAGACTCCAGGCACGGTAGATCTGCTCCGCAACCAGGATCCGCACCAACTGGTGAGGGAAGGTCAGGTTGGAGAGGGACCAGCGCTGGTCGGCCCGTTCCAGACAGGCCGTGGAGAGACCATCCGCGCCCCCCACCAGCAGGGCCCGGTCACGCCCCTCCCCCATCCAGCCCCGGATCTGCCGGGCCAACTCCTCGGTGCTCCATGCCTGGCCACCGAGATCCAGGGCGGTCACCCCGGCACCCTTGGGGATGGCCCTGAGGATGCGCTCCCCCTCCTCAACCCGGGCCTGGCCAGGGCTCACCTTGAGACGCCGCAAGGGCTCCACATCCACCAGGTGAAGGGCGCATTCGGCAGGCAGCCGCTTGGCGTACTCCCCGTAGCCCGCCTCCACCCAGGACGGCATGCGCCGGCCGACGCTGATCAGATGAATCCGCATCCGCCCTTGACCGCCCCACTCATTCACTCCGGCGCTCGATGATAGCCGGGCGACCAGGGGTCCCGCCAATGGCGGCGGAGCCAATCCATCGCGCCCAGGCGGTTATACTGGAGCGCCTATCTCAGCCACCCAACCCAATACAGCCATGGCAGACCCCCAACCCAAGGACCAGATCCAGAGTAAGCCCACACTCCCCGAGCTGCTCGATTCGCGCATCCTGATCCTGGACGGGGCCATGGGCACCATGATCCAGCGCTATCGACTCTCCGAGACGGACTACCGGGGCGACCGCTTCAAGGACTGGCCCTCTGACCTCAAGGGCAACAACGACCTCCTGGTCCTCACCAAATCGGAGGTGATCCGGGAGATCCACGAGCAGTACCTGGAGGCGGGCGCGGACATCCTGGAGACCAACACCTTCAATGGCAACCGGCTCTCCCAGGCGGACTACGGCCTTCAAGACTATACGGCGGAGCTGGTCACCGCCGCCGCCCGGCTGGCCCGTGACTGCGCGGACCACTGGACGGCCAAGGATCCCACCAAGCCCCGCTACGTGGCGGGCGTGCTCGGACCCACCAGCAAGACCGCCAGCATCTCACCGGACGTGAACGACGCCGGCGCCCGCAACACCAGCTTCGACGAGCTGGTGGTGGTCTACACGGAGGCGACCCGGGCCCTCATCGCCGGCGGGGTGGACGCCATCCTGATCGAGACCATCTTCGACACCCTGAACGCCAAGGCCGCCGCCTTCGCGGTGGACCAGGTCTTCGAGGAGGACGGGCTGGTGCTCCCGGTCATGATCTCCGGCACCATCACGGACGCCTCAGGCCGCACCCTCTCGGGACAGACGGTGGAAGCCTTTTACAACAGCCTGCGCCACGTGCGGCCCCTGTCCATCGGGCTCAACTGCGCCCTCGGGCCCGACAAGCTCCGGCCCCACGTGGAAGACATGGCGCGCGTGGCGGAGTTCTACACCTCCTTCCACCCCAACGCCGGACTCCCCAACGAGATGGGGGAATACGACATGACCCCGGAGCAGATGGCCGATCAAATACAGGAGTGGGCCGAGTCGGGCTTCGTCAACATCGTTGGCGGCTGCTGTGGCAGCACCCCGGAGCACATCCGCGCCATCGCCGCCGCGGTGGCGGGCAAACCGCCGCGCCATCCCAGGCCCAACGACCACCGGATGCATCTCTCCGGCCTGGAAGCGTTCAACGCCTAGGCGCGGGGGCAGAGTTGCGCGCTACCTAGCTGCGCTTTAGAACGCCTTCGGTCACTGCCGGATGGTATCACCAGGTACGGCTTTCCCCGATATGCAACCCCAATAGCGCCAACGCCAACTCGAATCGGCGAAATCAGGACCCATGGGCCTCACGGACCACCACGCCAAGTACATCGCCCACGAGCTGACGCGCCGCTTCGCGCCCGACAGCGCCGAGAAGCTTGCCGGGGCAGTTGCCAGTGCCCAGGTCGACCTCAACCCCCATCAGGTTCGACGCCGCCCTGTTCGCCTTCGCGTCCCCGCTCTCCAAAGGGGCACTGCTGGCCGACTAGGTCAGCCTGGGCAAGACCATCGAGGCCGTTCTGGTCCTGTCCCAGCGCTGGGCCGAGCGCAAGCGCCGGACCCTCGTCATCACCCCGTCGAACCTTCGCAAGCAGTGGTTTCTAGAGCTGACCGAAAAGTTCTTCCTGCCCTGGCGCATCCTGGAGGCCAAGTCCTACAACGTCGCCATCCGACCTAGCATCCTGCCAGGCGCGGCGCAGACGCCGAGAAACTGGAAGTTGGGGCAGGCGGAGCCCTCGTTCACCGCCCGCCCCGGCCCCCGGAGACCGCTGCCCCGGTTGCCCTCGGCACGGCTGGCCCCATGAGGTCGTACCGGAGACCCAAGGTCCCGCGCCCAGCAGTGGATTGCCACCTGACATCCCTCATGCGGGTGCAGTGTGCCCAACGGATCCACGCTTGGGTAGGCCCGCTCGTGACACCCCGTCGGCCCTCGGCCCTCGCTACTCGCCACTCGGCTCAAGCTCATACCGCACCGTGAGATAGAACCCGAGACCCGGCTGATTGTAGAAGGCGGCGGTCTCGTAGTCCTCGTCCAAGAGGTTCTCCACCCGGCCTTGGATGCGGAGGGAGTCGCTCAGGTCGTACTCGGCCCGCAGGCTGACGAGCGTGTAGGGGTCGAGCCGCACCTGGTTGGCCAGGTCGTCGAAACGCCGCCCCACCCAGTCGATCCGGCCCCCCAAGAGCCAACGCCCCAGCCGGCGGTCGATGTCGAGATTGATGGTCTGCTCCGGGCGGCGGGGCAGCAGGTTGCCGTCATTGGGCCCGTCGGACTGGTTCTCTGGATCCAGAAGGGTCAGATTACCGCGAAGGGCCCAGCCCCCCAGATCGATGCGTGTGGCTGCCTCGAGACCCCGAATCTGGGCCCGGTCGATGTTGGCCACCTGGAAGGTGAAGGGATCGAAGGCGATCAGGTCATCGATCTCGGTCTGGTAGAGGTTGAGGGACCAAAGCCCCGCCGGCAGCGGACCCGAGACCTCCAGCTCGGTGCTTCGAGACTCCTCAGGCTCCAGATCTGGGTTGCCAAAAAAAGGGTAGTAGAGGTCGTTGAAGGTGGGGGCCTTGAAGGCGGTGCCGTAGGAGGCGGCGACCCGTATCCCATTGGAGAACAGATAACCGATGGCCCCATTGCCGGTGTCCTGGGTCCCGAACTGTTGGTTGTCATCTTGGCGGAGGCTGAGCTTGGCGTCCAAGGCACCCCAACGCCCCTGGTACTGACCGAAGACGCCGGTGTTATCCCGGGAGTCCTCCGAGTAGTCGATGGTCCCGTCCACCCTGTCCTCCTGGTAGTCGACCCCCAGGGTGAGCAAGTGCTCCGCAGCCAGGGCGAAATCGTTCTGAAGGGTCAGGGTATCCCGCTCGGTATCGAAGCGATCCAAGAAGGCGTCCTCGAAAAAGGCCCTGTACTGGTCCCAGGATCGCCCCCCGGCCAGTGTCAGGGTCCAAGGATCCAGGGGCTTGAGGCGGGCGCTCACCCCCAGAACCTGCTGCTCCGAGCGGGCACTGTTGCCCGAGAAGGGGCCGCCGTCGAAGTCGACCTCGTTGTCCGAGATCAGGAGGCTGGCATCCAGCTCAACCCGCTCGTGAGGCCGGTAGCCCGCCCGGGCGCTGACGGACCGATTCCGGTAGCCATCCTTGTCCGGCTCATAGACCCCGCAGCCGGCGAAGGGGTCCGGTTGCCCGTTGCAGGCGTTGAAGCCATCTGTCTCCTCCAGGCTGCCCCCCAGATTGAACCAGCCCTTCTCGCCGCCCCCGGACACGCCCAGAGAGCCGCTTGCCGTCCCGTAGCTCCCAGCGCCGACGCTCACCCTAGGGGTCAGCGGTCCGCCGCCCTTACGCGTGAAGATCTGGATGACCCCGCCGATGGCCTCGGAGCCATAGAGGCTCGACCGGGGGCCCCGAACCAGCTCGATGCGCTCGATCTGCTCGACGGGCAAATTCTCGAACTGGAGCGAGCCCAGGCTCGCGGAACCGACCTTGACACCGTCGATCAACACCAGCACCTGGTCGGCATCCGTACCCCGGACGAGCACCGAGGCCGGCTGGCCCGGGCCACCGCTTGCGGTCACCGTGACCCCGGCCAGGCCCCGCAGCAGGTCCGGAACCGAGCGCGCCTGGCGACGCTCGATCTCCGCCCGTTCAATCACCGTGACCGAGGCCAGGGTCTGCGACTCGGGCTCAGGGGTGCGGGTGGCGGTGACCACCACCGGCCCCAGCTCAGTCGCGTCCTGTGCCCGGGCCATTGCACAAGGGAGGGCGGCCAGCGCCACGGCCGCCGCGCATGCAGGAAGACTCTTCATGAACCACTCCAAGGGTCGCGCCCGAGCCGCCCGCTCGGGCTGTCATCGGGAAGGGCGCGGACGGATGAGCGGACGAGGACGACCCTGGGAGTGGAGAGGGACGGGCCGGTCCCGGCCGGCCGCCCGCCGCGACCCCG
>JBGSUY010000296.1:0-1985 GCA_041753195.1 Chromatiaceae bacterium | reverse complement strand
GACCGGCTCTCGGCCCTGGCACAGGACGTTGACGTCTACGTGGTGGCACACGAGGCGGAGGCCCCGCCTACCGACAAGGGGCGCACCGCCCCCCTCTCCCTGGACCCGGAGCCCGCTCCCAGAACCCGGTCGCTGCCCTACGTCTGGTCGGCGGTCCTGTGCGGGGCCGTGACGAGTCTTGCCTGGTTCTCGATACCCTGGTTCGACCTGGCCAATATCATCATGCTCTACCTGGTGGGCGTGGTCCTGGTCGCGGGGAAGCTCGGGCGCGGGCCTGCCATTCTGGCCTCGTTTCTCTCCGTGTTGGCCTTCGACTTTTTCTTCGTGCCGCCGGGATTCTCCTTGACCGTAGCGGATACCCGCCACCTGCTCACCTTCGCCATCATGCTGGCGGTGGCCCTGACCATCAGCAACGTGGCCGCGGGTATGCGCTACCAGGCACGGGTCGCGATGCACCGGGAACGGCGCACCCGCTCGCTCAACGAGCTGGGGCGGGAGCTGGCGGGGGCCTTGCTGGCGGAGCAGATCCTGGAGACGGCCCGGCGCCACCTGGAGGGCGTGTTCGAGTCCCAAGCCTGCATCCTGCTGCCGGGGGCGGACGAAAAGGTCCGCTGCACTCCCCCCCGCCAGGACTTGCCCCTGGACCCGGCCATCGCCCAATGGGTCTATGACCACCAGCAGCCGGCGGGCCTGGGGACCCAGACCCTGCCGGGCGCCCCCATGCACTACCTGCCGCTCAAGGCCCCCATGCGCACCCGCGGCGTGTTGGCCCTGTTGCCCGGCCAGCGGCGGATCATTTTGCTGCCCGAGCAGGCCCGCCTGCTGGAGACCATGGCCGGTCAGATCGCACTCGCCCTGGAGCGGGTCCATTACGTGGAGGTGGCCCAGGACGCCCTGGTACGCATGGAGTCGGAGCGGATGCGCAACAGCCTCCTGGCCGCCCTCTCCCACGACCTGCGCACGCCCCTGACCGTGCTGGCGGGGCTTGCCGACTCCCTGGCGCTGGCGGGGCCGCCCTTGCCCTCTGCCCAGGCCGAGATCGCCCGGTCGATCCGCAGCGAGGCCCTGCGTACCAGCACCCTGGTGAGCAACCTGCTCGAGATGGCGCGCCTGCAACAAGGCAACGTCCGCCTCAAGCGGGAGTGGCAGACCCTGGAGGAGGTGGTGGGCTCGGCCCTGCAGACCCTGGCCGGACCCCTGGCACGCCACGCCGTCCATGTGGACCTGCCGGCCGACCTGCCGCTCCTGGAGATCGACACCGCGCTGATGGAGCGGGTCTTCTGCAACCTGTTGGAGAACGCGGCCAAGTACACGCCGCAGGGCGGCCGCATCGAGATCGCCGCCAGGCTCGAAGGGGGCAGGGTCACCATCACGGTGGCGGACAATGGGCCCGGACTGCCTGCCGGCCGGGAGGAGAGCCTGTTCGACAAATTCACCCGCGGCGAGGACGAATCGCCGGTCACCGGGGTCGGCCTGGGACTTGCCATCGTGCGCGCCATCGTCGAGGCCCACAAGGGAAGGGTGTGGGGCGAGAACCGCCCCGAAGGCGGGGCCCGTTTCGTGATTAGCCTGCCGGCGGGTGAGCCGCCGAGCGTCCCGGAGGAGGCCTGATGGAGGAACGTCGGGGACCCGCTCCGACCGTGGTGATCGTCGAGGACGAGCCCCAGATCCGCCGCTTCGTCCGCACGGCCTTAGAGTCCGAGGGCTGCACCGTGGCGGAGGCCGCGACTGGGGAGCGCGGCCTGGTGGAGGCGGGCACCCGCAAGCCCGACCTGGTGGTCCTGGACCTGGGGCTGCCCGACCGCGACGGTGTCGATCTGGTGCGGGACCTGCGCGCCTGGTCTTCCGTCCCGATCCTGATCCTGTCGGCCCGCGTCGACGAGTCCGACAAGGTGGAGGCCTTGGACGCCGGCGCGGACGACTACCTGACCAAGCCCTTTGGCGTGGCCGAGCTCTTGGCGCGGGTGCGGGCCCTGTTGCGCCGG
>JBGSUY010000295.1:0-21241 GCA_041753195.1 Chromatiaceae bacterium | reverse complement strand
CCAGGCGCTCGGCGGCGGCCTCGGTGACCGCGCCGCGCGCCAGGCGGGTCAGCTCCCTTACGCCCAGCCGGTCGCTGGTATCGATCTCCGCGAAATACATGGCCTCGCCGTCGAAGTCGAGCAGATCCGCGAATTCAGATCTCCGCGAGCTCACGGGTCAGACCCCAGACCACAGGGGTACTCGAGCCTGCAAGCAACGCCGCGTTCATTCGATCGCTCCTCGCCGAGCCTCGGACCGCAGTCCAACCACCCTATTGAACCACCGCCCCTGGGTGCCCGATCTCGGCCAGGAAGCGGCGCAGCTCCCGGCGCCCGGGGGCGCGTTTATTCTCCGTGACGAAGCGGCGCACCAGGGGCAGCACCCGGGCCGCCTGCTCGGTCGCCAGGTCCAGGTGAAGCAGCTCCGTGTAGGCCTGGCACACCCCGCGGGTGCCGGAGTGCTTGCCCAGCACCAGGCGGTGCCGGCGCCCCACCTCGCCGGGGTCTATACCCTGGTAGTTGCGGGCGTCCTTGAGCAGACCGTCCACATGGATGCCGGCCTCATGGGTGAAGGCCCCGCGGCCCACCAGGCTCTTGTGCCAGGCCACCGGCCGGCCGGAGGCGCGGGCGACCAATCTGGACAGGTCACCGAAGCGGGACAGGTCAACGCCGGTGCTGACCCCATGGACGTGCTTGAGTCCCATCACCACCTCCTCCAGGGCCGCATTGCCGGCGCGCTCCCCAAGGCCATGGACCGTGGTGTTCACATGGGTGGCGCCGGCGCGCACGGCGGCCAGGGTATTGGCGGTGGCGAGCCCCAGGTCGTCATGGGCATGGATCTCGATGGCCAGGTCGACGATGGAGCGCAGGTCCCGGACTCGCTCGAAGGTACCGAAGGGGTCCAACACCCCCAGGGTATCGGCGAAGCGGAACCGGCTGGCCCCCGCCTCCTGGGCCGCCTCGGCGGCCAGCCATAGGAGCTCGGGATCGGCCCGGGAGGCATCCTCGGCACCCACACAGACCTCCAGCCCCAGGTCCGTCGCCGCGCGCACCTGGCGGGCGATCTGCGCCAGCACCCAGCGGCGGTCACGCCCCAGCTTGCGGGCGATCTGCTGATCCGAGAGGGGTATCGAGAGGTCCACCAGGTCGACGCCGAGTCCCCGGCATTGGGCGATGTCCCCAGGGAGCATGCGCGCCCATACCATGAGCCTGGAGGGCAGTCCCAGGTCCGCCAGGGCGCGGATCGAGTCGCGCTCCTCCTCGCCCATGGCCGGGATGCCGACCTCGAGCTCCGGAACCCCAAGTCCCGCGAGTCCGCGGGCGATGGCCAGCTTCTCATCGAGCGAGAAGGCCACACCCGCGGACTGCTCCCCGTCCCTCAGCGTCGTGTCGTTGACCGTGGTGCGGTCGGATGGGCCGGCCATCGGCGGTAACCTCAGGCGTAGGCGGGGGCAAAGGCATTGTCGGGCTCTTCGATAGGGCCACTGATGCCCCAATAGGGGGAGAGCTTCCGGAGCTGGGCCACGATGGGCGGCACCACCGCGATGACCCGCTCCACCTCCTGCCGCGTGTTGTAGCGTGACAGGGAGAAGCGGATGGTCCCGTGGGCGGCGGTGTAGGGGATCCCCATGGCGCGCATGACGTGGCTCGGCTCCAGGGACCCCGAGGTGCAGGCGGATCCCGAGGAGGCCGCGATGCCCTGCTTGTTCAGCAGCAGCAGGATCGCCTCCCCCTCGATGTACTCGAAGGCGATGTTGCTGGTGTTGGGGAGCCGGTTGGCCGGGTCCCCGGTGACGAAACAATGGGGCACGGCACCAAGTATCCCCTGCTCCAACCGATCCCGCAGGACCTTAACCAGTGTCTTCTCGGCCTCCATGTGCGCCAGGGCCAGCTCGCAGGCCGCGCCGAGACCGACGATCGAGGCGGTGTTCTCGGTGCCGGCGCGTCGGCCGCGCTCCTGATGACCGCCCCGCAGCAGGGGGCGGAAGCGGGTATTGCGCCGCAGATAGAGGACACCGATCCCCTTTGGGGCGTGGAGCTTGTGCCCCGAGAGGGACAGCATGTCGATGGCGGTCTCCTTCAAGTCGATGGGCAGCTTCCCCACCGCCTGGACCGCGTCCGTGTGGAAAAGGATACCCGCCGAGCGGGCCAGCTCCGCCATCTCCTCCACCGGGAACAGGGTGCCGGACTCGTTGTTGGCCCACATGACCGAGACGACGGCCACCCGCTCGGACAGCAGGCTCATGTACTCCCGCATGTCCAGTCGGCCCTTGCCGTCCACCTTGAGGCGATGGACCTTGTAGCCATCCTTCTCCAGGTGCTCGCAGAGCGCCAGCACCGCCGGGTGCTCCACCAGGGTGGTGATGACCTCCTTGCGCTCGGGCTGGGCCCGCAACGCCGAGAGGATGGCGGTGGAGTCAGACTCGGTCCCGCAGGAGGTGAAGATGATCTCGGAGTCGTGCTCGGCCCCGAGCAGGGCCTGGACCTGCTGGCGGGCGCGTTTCAAGGCCATCCCTACCCGGTTCCCGTATTGGTGCAGGGAGGAGGGATTCCCGAACTGCTCCGTGAAGAAGGGCAGCATGGCCTCGACCACCGCGGGGTCGACCCGGGTGGTGGCGTTGTTGTCCAGATAGATGCCTTGAGTCATCGGTGCACCCCTCAAGCGATTTGCAGTGCAGCCGCGGGGAGCACCCGCACGAACTCACCCAGGTCTTCGACGATCCGCTGCTGAATTCCGTCCAGGGTGGTGGCCGCCATCTGGCAGCCGGAGCAGGCCCCGGTCATGTTCACGTAGACGTTCTTGCCATCCACCTCCACCAGCTCCACGTCGCCCCGGTCCCGCTGGAGGTTAGGCCGGATGGCCTCGATGGCCCCCTCGATCCGCCGAATGCGCTCCAGGGTCCCGAGCTTCTTGCGCTTGCCCGATGGGGCAGCCGGCGCCGCGGCGGGGTCGAAGCTCCGGCCCTGCTCCGCCAGCACCCGCACCAGGATCTCCTCGATACCCTCGTGGCAGGAGGAGCAGCCGCCCCCGGCCTTGGTGTAGTTGGTCACCTCTTCGACGGTCGCCAGACCATTGGCGCGGATCGTCTCCTCGATCAGCACCGCGTCCACCGCGAAGCACTTGCACACCAGGGCCCCCTCTGCATGGTCGTCCTTCCACACCTCGCCCCGGTAGTTGGCCACCGCCGCCTGCAGGGCCTCCCGACCCATCACCGAACAGTGCATCTTCTCGGGCGGCAGGCCGTCCAGGTAATCGGCGATGTCCTGGTTGCTGACCTTCAGCGCCTGCTCCAGGGTCATGCCCTTGATGATCTCAGTCAGGGCCGAGCTGGAGGCGATGGCGGAGCCGCAGCCGAAGGTCTGGAAGCCGGCCTCCAGGATAGTCTCGGTCTGGGGGTCCACCTTGAGTGACAGGCGCAAGGCGTCGCCGCAGGAGAGCGAGCCCACGTCCCCGATGGCATTGGCGCCCGTCACGGCCCCGGCATTGCGGGGGCTGAAGAAGTGCTCTTTGACCTTGTCCGAGTAGTCCCACATGGTCGGTCTCCGATGTCGATAGATCAGGCGCTGAACGACTTGCCGCAGCCGCAGCTTGCCGCCGCATTGGGGTTCTCGAAGCGGAAGCCGCTGCCATCCATGCTGTCGTGGAAGTCCACGGTGACACCGGTCAGTAGGGGGGCGCTGAAGGGGTCCACAAGAATCCGGATCTCGCCGCACTCGACGATCAGGTCGTCGATCCGCGCCTCGCCCTCCAGGCTCATCCCGTACTGCATGCCGGAGCAGCCCCCGCCGGTCACTGAGATGCGCAGCCCGGCAACTGGCTCTTCGGCCCCTTTGATAAAGCGACTAATGGCCCTCTGGGCGCTGGGGGTCAGGGTCAGCATGGATCTGGTGCTCCGTGGATCTGCGCCGCGATGGCGCGATGATTCGCTTGAGGAGCGTTGAGCAATCCCCATGCCACCGACAAGACGTGACCTAAGTGTTTGTCCTGAAGCGTATTTGTTGAGATCAGGCGGCGCTCTTGTCGGCTCTGCGACAAACACAAGCGTCTTCGCGGGTGGGTTTGGCGACAGGCGGCTGCGAGCGGAAATAGACACGCATACCGGCCCGGATCGGCGGATCCATCCTCACTGAACTTGCGAGTCTTGGGGCGGCATACATATATCGATGATTGACGCTGATCGGGCCGTTGCTTCGACACCTGAGGCAGTCGAAGCAACGCGGTGGAAGCAACGTTGACAGGCGCCCTATCGTGTGCTCGACTAGGTACGCAATTCGGTACAGATTCGAACATGAACAGCATTCCGGCCCAAGAAATCAAGCGCCGTGGGATCTCCGCCGTTGACGAGGCGTTGCGAGACGGCCCTGTCCACGTCATCAAGAACAACCGCCCGTGCTATGTCGTGCTCACCGAGGCGGCCTATGCCGAGCTGTTGGAGTCCCATCGGGACGCTGCAAGAGAGCGCCTGCGCGCGTCCCTGGCCGACCTGGAGGCGGGGCGAACGAACCGCTACGAGAACGCCGAGGCGTTGATGCGGGCCCTCGACGGCGACGAGTCATGAGCTTCGCGCTGGTCACGACCCAGCACTTCGAGCGACGCGCCCGCAAATTTCTCCGCAAGCATCCCGAGCTGCGCCCTGCGCTGCGCGATACCTTGGACGATCTCAGCCGGGATCCCTTCCAGCCCAAGCTTAAGCTCCACCCCCTCGCCGGCAACCTGTCTGGCGTCCAGGCCGTCAGCCTGACCTACACCTACCGGCTGACCTTGCTGGTGAGGGTTACCGAGCAGGAGATCGTACTGCTCGACATCGGCACCCACGACGAGGTCTACCGTTGAGGATCGCCGCAAAGGACATCGAGCGTTGGGGCGAGACCCGCGAGGCCCAGGGTGAGCTGCCGCGGTTGATCCGGCGACTCGCGGTCCTGGCAGGCACAGTCACCGAGATTACGATCGAGGCCCGGAGCGCGCTTCGCTGGAGCAACGACGAACGTCCCGGAGTGGGTCCCCTTTTTACGATGGGACCCATCGGAATCCGAAGTGGGGGGTGCCTGTCCCAGCCCCGTGCAGGGGGGAGTGCGAGAGCAGGACGCCCAGAAACTGGCCGCCCTCGGCGCCTACGTAACTCTGTCCCTATCGCCAAGCTTTCGCTCGGTGAAGTCGTCAGGCCGGAGCAACGCGCTCATTGCCTGGAGCGACGTGCGGAGGGCATGGAGCGCGGGTGAACCTGTGAGTGCGTGGATCGCGGGGCGAGGTGTCCGTGAACGGGGAACGTCGAACATCGAACGTTGAGCCAGGAAGCGCTGGCGCCCCAAGAGCTGCCGCTCAAACTCGGCCTGGCGAGTGACGCCTCGAGGCGCTTTGCGGACGGTGGCGGTCGCGCCCCCGATCGTTGACCTTTCGCGCCGGATGGACCAAAAACCATTACGAAGCAGACGCCTGATCGGATCGGAATTGACCCTGACCCCTTATCCCCTACTGACCCCTTATCCCCTCGCGCTCCAGCCGGCGGCTCGAGGGGATGCGGTTGAGGTAGCCGCAGATGTAGAGCTTCAGCAGCACCGCCGGGTGATAGGCCGGACGTCCCGTCGCCAACGGCTCTACGCGCTTGAAGCCAATCTCCCGCAGGTCAAGCTCCTCGACGAAGGCGTCGATGAACCGCACCGGGTTTTCCTCGGCGATGAAATCATCCAACCGCTCCGGAAACAGCGTGGCCTGTCCCTGTGCCTGGCCCGTCACGAATCGCTTCATGCCCGCCTCGATAGCTCTGGCCCCGTTGCATTATAACGCGGCGGGCGTTTTCACACATCCTGGACCCAAAGCCGTCGGCGGAAACCTGAGAGTTTGGGGCTGGTGAAGTCCCCATTGCCGACGCCGCGGCCCGCCAAACGATTCGCGGATTAGCTGATATGCGTCAACGAAAGTAGCTGTTCTGTCCCGGCCTTCGCTGAGTTTTACACCGGCGCGGACTAGGGTTGAAGTAGTCAGTCGGAAACGACTTGCTCGGGTGCTGCGCTCGGAAGTCGGTCGTTCACTCCTCGAGCGCTCCGCAGTGACCCAGGGCTGAACTAGAGGGAGGAGAGATGAACGTATCTTCATATTTCTTAAGACGGTCGAGGCAGGGGACGGCACTGGCCGTCCCCGTTCTTTTCTTGTTGCTCGCCAACGCTCCGGCCGCGGCGGCTGGACTGATTCTCTGGGACTCCTTCAACGACGAAACGGCATTTGCCCGCGATGACGGCTACAACTTCTTCTCGGTAGCGCCGGATGTCGGTACCGAGGGCGTCCTGCGTTATTGGGAGCCCGGCTACTGGGGCAGCGGAGCCACGACGGCCAGCTACATCAACTTCTCGCCCGCAGGGCGTTTTGGAAATGGCGTCACCTTCAACTACTCGGGCAATTCCAACGGCTGGTGCAGCCAGGACGCCATCAACTATCCCATCGGTGGTCAGATGAGCCCCGCGGAGGGCACCATCGAGTTCTGGTACAAGCCGCATTTCGACCACACAGATACCTCTGCCGTCATCCAGGTGCTGAGCGGCTACAAGTCGAATCTCGATTATCCGCTTCAGACCTACTACGAACGGCAGCGCCACAGTCAAAGTTACCTCTGGTTCGCCTATCATGGCTGGAGCGGTCGCCACTACTGGACGTTTTCGGTCAATGAGCGCGACGCATCCGGCAACGTCACGCATGACACGTTCGCAAGAACACCGCCAGAGTCCGATCCCAATCGATTCACCTTCAACGCCGAGCAATGGATGCACGTCGGGTTGGTATGGAAGTCCAACGGCGTCGAGGATTATGGCAATAAGACCGTCATGTTGTTCATCGACGGCGTTGAGGTGGCTTCTACCACCCAGACCTACCCGACGACCTATCCTTTCGGCGAGTATCTGGTCCTCGGCAGCTCGACCGGGCAGTCTTTTGATCCAAGCCTTCCGGGAAACAACTACAGCGGTGCATCGGGAGATATCGACAACCTGAAGATCTGGGACTACGCCAAGACGGACTTTTCGGATCGTTTCAAGGAGGATCCCCGGCACGAGTCCGCCGCCCTCGCCGTTGTAGCCGCGAACATTCACTTTGCCAGGAACGACGGATCAGAGGATCTAGAGGCTAAAGAAACCTACGGCTACACCGGCGGACCCTACTGTCCCAACAAGGGCGGAGACCGCCTGCGCGTAATCGGCACGATTGACCTAGCCGAGGACAGCGACGGGATCGATCCGCCCGGACAGGATGTGACCTTCAGCGCCGGCATCCACAGTGTCGATATCCCGGCCGGGTCGTTCCGCTGGTGGCCCAAGGCCGAGGCCTACGGCTACGTTGGCAAGTATGACGGCGGCTGGATGACGCTGATGCTGAAAGAGCTGTCCTTCGCCGAGGGACTGTGGGAGTACCGCGCTCGCTTCGTAGGCGTCAACAACAGCGGCATGAGCAGTCCGATGGCCGTGAAGCTCAGCGTCGGGGATGACAGCGGGGAGACCGAGGTTAACCTGTTCGGGACTCTCCGATACGAGGAGCCATAGTCTGGGTAGTAAAGAGGCGGGCTCTTTGGCCCGCCTCTGCCTGCCTGCAGCAAGACGGGTTGGCTACTTAGTCGAGTTTGGGAACCAGATCCAGTTCACCGTCTCCTTGCTGATCGAGTCCTTAATCTTGGTGGTGACCTTCCCCTCTGCGTTGGTGGCAAGCACCGAGATTTCCGAGACCCCGTCGAGGTCCAGATCCTGGGACGTGATGGCCCTGGTCTCCCAGTACGGGCAGAAGAAGCGCATCCCATCGATCCATTCGCCCGTCTTGCTGTCGCGCATTTGCACCACGGACACGCCATCGCTGCGAGTCAGCAGCACCGCAACCTCGGGGGCACCGTTACCGGTGATATCGAGCAGCCCGGTGACGCCCTTCGGGGTCTGGTTGGGGTTGCCGAAGTCCATCCGGGCGATGAACTCCTTGGTGTCGCTGTCTTTGATGATGACCCGCGGCTGGCCATCGGGGAGCTTCAGCAGCGCGGCGATCTCGGGCGAAAGGTTGCCGTTGACATCTGCGATCGCGACTGCGGCTACGTAGCTTGTCTTGGCGTCGGAACCTTCCGGACCAAATATCTCGACCTCATCGAATCGTGCCCCATTATCCGAGGTGGTTATTTTTACGTATCGGGCAACAACGGGTTGGAACGAAACAGACAATGTTTCGCCTCGTTCGAGCGGTGGTGAATAGCCAAGCGCAGTTGAATCCGCAATCAACCGGTATTCGGTTTCATCATTCGAATCATCGCCATTCGCATAAACATTGTCTGATAACGCCACCTCGACCCGAAAGTCCTGGGGAGAACGGTCAGTCCAGTACCCCAGTCGATCCTCACCGAAACGTATGTCGTTTATAGAAACGGTGCGGCCAAGATCTATCTTGATCCAACTTGGGGAACCTGTCCAACTGCCTATCCAACTTCGACCATTACCGTAGTATCCATCATTTCCAAATTCCGCTCGATGAATATCGGGCCAGCCATCTATTGTATTTAAGGCTACAGAGGGTTTTGCAAAACCGTTGCCCTGATAGGCAAGATTTCCAGTGGAGTCGAATGGGCGCGCCGTACATTGGGTACGGCTGAAACAGTCACCCGGGACAACAATTTCCGGCCCAGTGAACGGTGAGTGGGGCACGGAAGAAAGGACTGGATCTTCTGTTCCTCCCTCGTATGCGAGCAGCTGTGCGGCGCCAGCGCTAGCTATTACGGTAAAGGCGAACAGCACAACAAATTGCCGTGATACCGTATAGATTGGAAAAGAGAAGCTGCTTTTCATCGTACCCTCCTCGGTCCTGCGTATATGGTGGTCGGGGGTTCAGAACTTCGAGCGTGCCCGCTGCGAGGACGCTCGGCGCGCACCGTCAGGAAGCCTACACTCGGAGTCTAGCAATTAGCCCCAAGAAGGAAGGGGCACGCAAACAGGATAAAGAGGGAGTTTCGTGAGGCAGATCAATCGCACAGCGATTCATCTGACGACTCACGTTGCCTTCGGAGGTCGGTGTCCGCTGGAAGCTTTACTGCGGCCTCCGCGACGCTGGCTCTCACTGACTGGATTTGGCCGGGTGGAGTCGCTCACAGGTCTGGGTATGAGCGTCCGCATTGCGTCCTCAGCGGTCAGCCGAGGCATTGGCGCCGAGCGTCAGCTTCCGGCGTCTTGCGGTCAAGCAACGCTGCAGGCAAGTGGCCGGTTCTGGCCGGTTGCTGCCCTCACGAGGACCTAAGGGGTCTTGGCGCAGTCAGGGCTCAGAAGCCGCGGCAACACCGGTGGCGCGGAATCCGGAGGATCCGGCGGGGATTACTCGGAGAGATTCTGGCGGAATTACGTGAGCGACATGTAGACTCTTCTGACTCACCCTTCGGGTCCACCCTCCGTAGCGACCTTCCGTGTCGACCCTCAATAGGTTTGGATCTCGACCCCGTAGACCCCGCCGATTACCACGTACTCGTCTTCGCCCTTGAGGAGTCCGGGCAGCAGCCGGTTGTAGAAGAAGATCTTCGGCAGTGGGACCTGGGCGCTGAGGACATAGTCGCCGAACTCGTCGGCCCGCTCTCGCTCGCTGGTGAAGCTGCTGAGGTTGTTCAATAGGACCAGTTGGGTGCCGCCCGGCTCTCGCCCTAGAACCTCGTGGTCCCCCAGGCGGTTGATCCCCCTGTGGAGACGGACATGGGTCAGGCCGGGGTTCTGCCGGGCGAGTTCGTACTGGCCGTAGGTGTAAAGGAGGTCCAGCTGGGCCTCCAGGGCATTGGTCGCGTAGAGGCCGGCGGCCGCCTCGGCCAGGTAGGTCTGGTAGGCCTCGCTGCCGCGCCCGTGCAGGGGCCCGGCATGGTGGCGCGCGAGCAGGCCGAAGCGGGTCTCCACCCAGGCCTTAAGCACGGCCCCTTCCCGGCCGTCCGAGTCAAAGGACCAGCCCCGCACCATCCGCAGATAGTTGGCGTTGACCCGCTTGCCCTTCCTCTGGCCGGGCGTCAGTCCAGCCTCCTCCAGATCCTCCAGACAGAAGCGCATCGTCATGTAGTCGACGAAGCACCGCGCCCGTTCGGCGTGCCGGCCGATGGGATCCAAGACGGCAAATAGATCCCGGTGGAAGGTTCTGACCCCGTCGAGCTCCAGGGGTACGGGGTGGCGCTGGTAGGTGAGACTGCCCAGGATCACCGCCGGCAGGTTGCAGCGGTTGAGCGGCAGGCGCGCCGCCGCGGGCAGGGTGGGCGCCCCGTCCCGACCTTGATCCGGTTCCCGCCGATGGGCTGGTGCCGGTATATCCGACCGGCCCCCTCTGTCGTTATCCATACAGGCAATGCGGCCTTGTCGTGGATGCCACCAGGGCGCAAACCGCCGAGACCGTCAATATGCGTCTTTTATAACAGTTAGTTAGGAGCAATCTACGCCTTGGCACGGGCGTTGCTGAACTCCGGTTGAGCCCAACTCGTTTCAACCGCTGCTCAAAGCGACCCACAGGAGACCCTACCCATGGCACTGCGTCAATGCGCCATCTACGGCAAAGGCGGAATCGGCAAGTCCACCACCACCCAGAACCTGGTGGCCGGCCTCGCCGAGGCGGGCAAGAAGGTCATGATCGTCGGCTGCGACCCCAAGGCCGACTCCACCCGCCTGATCCTCCACGCCAAGGCCCAGAACTCCATCATGCAGATGGCCGCCGATGCCGGCTCCGTTGAGGACCTGGAGTTGGAAGACGTCCTCAAGGTTGGCTACTCCGGCATCAAGTGCGTCGAGTCCGGAGGCCCTGAGCCCGGTGTGGGCTGCGCTGGTCGCGGCGTCATCACCGCCATCAACTTCCTGGAAGAAGAGGGTGCCTACACGGACGACCTGGACTTCGTCTTCTATGACGTGCTCGGCGACGTGGTGTGCGGCGGCTTCGCCATGCCCATCCGCGAGAACAAGGCCCAGGAGATCTACATCGTCTGCTCCGGGGAGATGATGGCGATGTACGCGGCCAACAACATCTCCAAGGGGATCGTGAAGTACGCCAATTCCGGCGGCGTGCGCCTCGCGGGCCTGATCTGCAACTCCCGCAACACCGCCCGGGAGGACGAGCTGATCATGGAGCTGGCCCGCCAGCTCGGCACCCAGATGATCCACTTCGTCCCCCGGGACAACGTGGTGCAGCGCGCCGAGATCCGCCGCATGACGGTCATCGAGTACGACCCCAAGGCCAAGCAGGCCGACGAGTACCGGGCCCTGGCCAACAAGATCATCAACAACAAGAACCTGGTGATCCCCACGCCGATCACCATGGACCAGCTCGAAGACCTGCTCATGGAGTTCGGCCTTATGGACGAGGAGGACGAGTCCATCGTCGGCAAGAGCGCGGCTGATGAAGCCGTGGCGGTAGCGGCGTAGCCATCGGCGGAAAATCAATCCGATTGTGGCGGAACGCCCGTTGGGCTTCCACCCTACCGAACCACCTCGACCAATAGGGCGACCGTCGGCGGATTGGCCGCGGCGCCCGACTTCGGAGAGCCAACATGGCAGCATTGACTCGTGAAGAGACCCTCGACCTGATCCAGGAGGTCCTGGAGGTCTACCCGGACAAGGCCAAGAAGGACAGGTCCAAGCACCTGGCGGTCAACGACCAGGCAATCGAGCAGTCCAAGAAGTGCATCACCTCCAACCGCAAGTCCCAGCCCGGTGCCATGACCATCCGCGGCTGCGCCTATGCGGGCTCCAAGGGGGTGGTGTGGGGACCCATCAAGGACATGATCCACATCTCCCACGGGCCGGTGGGCTGCGGCCAGTATTCAAGGGCAGGCCGCCGCAACTATTACGTGGGGATCACCGGGGTCAACACCTTTGGGACCATGAACTTCACCTCGGACTTCCAGGAAAAGGACATCGTCTTCGGCGGTGACAAGAAGCTCGACAAGCTGATCACCGAGATCGAAACCCTGTTCCCCTTGAGCAAGGGGATCAGCATCCAGTCCGAGTGCCCCATTGGGCTAATCGGCGACGACATCGAGGCGGTGGCCAAGAAGAAGGCCAAGGAGCTTGACAAGCCGGTGGTGCCGGTGCGCTGCGAGGGCTTCCGCGGCGTCTCCCAGTCCCTGGGCCATCACATCGCCAACGACTCCATCCGCGATTGGGTCATCGGCAACCGCGACGGCGATGACTCCTTCCAGACCACCCCCTATGACGTGGCGGTGATCGGCGACTACAACATCGGCGGCGACGCCTGGGCCTCCCGCATCCTGCTGGAGGAGATGGGGCTGCGGGTGGTCGCCCAGTGGTCGGGTGACGGCACCCTCTCGGAGATGGAGCTGACCCCCAAGGTGAAGCTCAATCTCATCCACTGCTACCGATCCATGAACTACATCAGCCGGCACATGGAGGAGAAATACGGGATCCCGTGGATGGAATATAACTTCTTCGGGCCCACCAAGATTGCCGAGTCCTTGCGCAAGATCGCCGCCTTCTTCGACGAGACCATCCAGGCCAATGCCGAGAAGGTCATCGAAAAGTACAAGGCCGAGTACGATGCGGTCATCGCCAAGTACAAGCCGCGGCTACAGGGCAAACGGGTGATGCTCTATGTGGGCGGCCTGCGCCCCCGTCACGTCATCGGGGCCTATGAGGACCTGGGTATGGAGGTGGTGGGCACCGGCTACGAGTTCGCCCACAACGATGACTACGACCGCACCATCAAGGAGATGGGCGACTCCACCCTGCTCTATGACGACATCACCGGCTACGAATTCGAGGAGTTCGTCAAACGCATCAAACCGGACCTGATCGGCTCCGGCATCAAGGAGAAGTACATCTTCCAGAAGATGGGCATCCCCTTCCGCCAGATGCACTCCTGGGACTACTCGGGCCCCTATCACGGCTACGACGGCTTCGCCATTTTCGCCCGCGACATGGACATGACCATCAACAACCCCTGCTGGAGCAAGTTGAAGGCGCCCTGGATCAAGGACGAGGCGATGGAGGCCGTGCGCCTGGCCGCCAGCGCTTAAGCTCGAGCTCTACCCAAACGTAAGTTGGGATGAGCATGCGAACCCCAACGATGGCGGAAGTCCGAGCCCCGAAATGTTGCGGTTCGTACCTCACCCCAACCTACCGCGAATTTTGATCCTGGATTGCCGTAGTCCGCGAATTAGCGGCGCGGCAGGAGAGAAACCATGAGCCAGACCGTCGACAACATCAAGCCGAGCCACCCGCTGTTCCGCGAGCAGGAGTACAAGGATAACCTTAGCCAGAAGCAGGAAACGGTGGAGGAGCGCCACGACCCCGCGAAGATCCAGGAGGTCTTCGAGTGGACCACGACCGAGGAGTACAAGGAGCTCAACTTCAAGCGCGAGGCCCTGACCGTCAACCCGGCCAAGGCCTGCCAGCCGCTCGGCGCCGTGCTCTGCGCGCTCGGCTTCGAGAAGACCCTCCCCTATGTGCACGGCTCTCAGGGATGCGTGGCCTATTTCCGCACCTACTTCAACCGCCACTTCAAGGAGCCCATCGCCTGCGTGTCCGACTCCATGACCGAGGACGCGGCGGTCTTCGGCGGCCAGAAGAACATGTTCGACGGCCTGGAGAATGCCAAGGCCCTGTATCAGCCCGAGATGATCGCGGTCTCCACCACCTGCATGGCGGAGGTCATCGGCGACGACTTGAACGCCTTCATCGGCAACTCGAGGAAGGCCGGCCATATCCCAGAGGACTTCCCGGTCCCCTTCGCCCACACCCCGAGCTTCGTGGGGAGCCACACCACCGGCTGGGACAACATGTTCGAAGGTATCCAGCGCTACTTCACCCTCAACGCCATGGACGACAAGGTGGTCGGCAGCAACGGCAAGATCAACCTGGTGCCGGGCTTCGAGACCTATCTGGGCAACTACCGTGTCATGCACCGCATGATGAAGGAGATGGGCGTCGATTACAGCCTGCTGTGCGACCCCACCGAGGTCCTGGATACCCCCGCCGACGGCGAGTTCCGACTGTACTCCGGCGGAACCACCATCGCCGAAATCAAGGATGCCCCCAACGCCATCGACACCCTGCTGCTGCAGCCCTGGCAGCTGCCCAAGACCAAGAAGTTCGTCGAGAACACCTGGAAGCAGCCCGCCAGCCACATCAACATTCCGATGGGGCTTGAGTGGACCGACGACTTCCTGATGAAGGTTTCGGAGCTGACCGGCAAGCCCATTCCCGAATCCCTGGCCAAGGAGCGCGGCCGCCTGGTGGACATGATGACCGACAGCCACGCCTGGCTGCACGGCAAGAAGTTCGCCCTCTATGGGGACGCCGACTTCGTACTGGGCATGGTCAAGCTCCTGCTGGAGCTGGGGGCCGAGCCCACCCATGTCCTCTGCCACCACGCCAACAAGCGCTGGAAGAAGGACGTCGAGAAGGTCCTGGCCGGGTCCCCCTACGGCAAGGGCGGCCAGGTCTACATCGGCGCCGACCTCTGGCACCTGCGCTCCCTGCTGTTCACGGACAAACCGGACTTCCTGATCGGCAACTCGTACGGCAAGTTCATCCAGCGCGACACCCTGCACAAGGGCCGTGAGTTCGAGGTCCCGCTGATCCGCATCGGCTTCCCGATCTTCGACCGCCACCACCTGCACCGCATGACCACCCTCGGCTATGAGGGGGCCATGTACATCCTCACCACCCTGGTGAACGCGGTGCTGGAGCGGCTCGATGAGGAGACCCGCGGCATGGGGACCACCGACTACAACTACGATTTGATTCGCTGACGCGAATCAAAGGCTGGCGGGCGCCCCGTTCGGGGGGGCGCGACCACTGGGGACTGTCGGTCGGGCTGAAGCCCGACCTGCAACAGATCCGTCGAACGTATGCCTTCGATCCTATATGGAGATCCCTGAATGCCCAGCGTCATGATCCGCAAGAAGGACACCGGCGAGCTGCTCTTCTATGTGGCCAAGAAGGACATGGAGGAGACCATCGCCTCCGTGGAGAACGACACCCCGGAGACCTGGGGCGGGGAGGTGGAGCTGACCGACGGCTCCCGCTGGTACGTGGACCCAATCAGCCCGCCCCCGGTCTTCCCAACTACCCTGCGCTTCAAGCGCGCCGAATGACGTCCAGGGTCGGGGCGGTTGCCGCCCGGCCAACCCCAAACCGGAGATCATCATGGCCCTACAGATCGTCAAATCCGTCTGCACCGCCTGCGGCGACTGCGAGCCGCTATGCCCCACCAAGTCCATCACCCCCTGGAAGGGGGTCTATAAGATCGACCCCGACACCTGCACCGAATGCGAGGGCGAGTTCGACATGCCCCAGTGCGTCAGCGCCTGCATGGAAGACGACTGCATCATCGCCGCCTGACCCATGAACAGCCCGATCTCCGAAGACATCGCCCTGCGCATCGGCCTCGCCGCCCGGACCCTGCCGGACACCCCGCCGGCCCGGCTGATCCGCCTCCTGGCCGATGCGGTGGGTCTGCCGCCAACCGCCGAGAAGCTCGCCGGGCTCAGGGTCAAGGACCTGAAGGCCGCGGCGGACGGGGAGCTCGGCGACATCGACACCGATGCCCTGAAGTCCGCCCTGGCCATCCTCAAGGGCGAGGGCGTCCCGGAATTCGACCCGCCGCCACTACTGGATGCCTACGCCGAGGGCGACATGCCGGGGTCCATCCGGGCGGCCTGCGCCTCCAATGGGGGCGAGGCCCTGGACGGGCACTTCGGCAGCGCCCGCCGCTTCCTGATCTACCAGGTCTCGGCCACCGAGCTGCGCCTCATCGACGCCCGCGCCGTAGACGATGCCGGGGCCGAGGCCGAGGACAAGAATGCCTACCGCGCCGGGCTGATCCGCGACTGCCAGGTCCTCTATGTTGCCTCCATCGGGGGCCCGGCCGCCGCCAAGGTCGTGAAGGCCGATATTCACCCCATCAAGGACGCCGGCGGCGGCAGCGCCCGAGACCGTATGGCCGCGCTCCAGCGCATCCTGGCCGACAAGCCGCCCCCCTGGCTTGCCAAGGCCATGGGACAGGCGCCCGAGGAGCGCATCCGTTTCGAGCCCCAGGAGCTCGGGGCATGATGGACCCGGCCCGCATCGATCAGATTGCCGCCGTGGTAGAGCGGGCCGGTCTCAGCGAGCAGACGCTGGCCGCCCTGCGCGAGGTCTTCACCGACCTCCACCTGACCTACTGCATGGACGACGACATCGGTTCCGGGACCATGGCCGCGGAGCCAGTACGGGAGGCCGAGGGCTTCCGCATCTACCTGGTGGACGGTCGGGGTCATTGCATGCGCTTCACCCAAGACCTCGAGTCCGCCACCGGCCTGGTGCTGGCCGAGGTCGAGCCCGATGACGCTCTCTGTGTCCCCGATGAATGAGGCGAGCCCGCCGGGCCAAACCCTGATCCCGGCACTGGAGCTGCGGCTGGGGGAGCTCTGTGCCTCCCTGCCCGCCCCCTCTGATCCCAGATCCCTGGAGGAGGTGCTCCAGGGTCTCCTGCCCGATCGTGAGGTCCGCCATGTGTTGATCCGCGGCGGCTGGCATCGCCTTGGCGGCGTCGTGGATCTCGATGGCCAGCGCATCGCGAAACATATCGGGGAGTGGGCCCGGATCGAGTCGGGTGGCGACATCGACGAGCTGCTGTACAAGCTCGCGGACCGGCGCTTGTTCGCCACCCGCCTGAATGGCCGCACCCACTATCTGGTCGCCCCAACCGGACCGGCACCGGATGACTTCATCCAGATCGAGGTCGAGGAGGTCCAAGAGGTCCTGGACCGCTGCATCTCAGACCCGGACTGGTTTCCCGACAGCATCGCCGAGTTTATAGATCCGTTGGACTTCCCACGTCTAGAACCAGAGCCGGTCGGCGAGCCGCGGCTTCTGTTCCGCCGGCTGGTGCGGGTGTCGGACCTCCTGGCCTCGGGGGACGCAGGCACCAGGCTGCGCCGTTTTCTCGCGGACTGGGAGCGCAGCAGCGCCAGCGAGTCCGATCCTCTATGCGCCCACTGGGTCCTGTCGATCCGCGAGTGCCAGGACCGGGATGGCGAAGGTCACGTGACCGCCAAGCCCGTGCCGGCGGTTCAGGACGCGATACCGGTGCTACCCAGCGGCGAGGTGGCCCGGGGCGCCCAGCTCGCGAACCAGATCCACGGCTTCGACCGGGCCCTGGGCTACCCCTTTGCCTGGTACTTCCACATGCTGACCAACACCAAGGTCTCCCACCGACTGGCGGAGGCCGTTCACGCCGACCTCATGGGGGCCTACGCCTACCTGTCCGCTCGCGATCTCAGGGTGCTGCGCGACTGGTACGCCGATCCCTACGGGATCTGACTCGACCCAACAATTTCCCTGGCACAGGCAACCGCGCCGATGGTCGCGTTCATCGAATCGCCTTTAAATAAAGGCGCCAGCCCCTCAGACGGGATCGGCCAGGTTGAGGCGCCGCTCGATGCGCTCAACGCGATGGGTCAGGTCGTCAATCCGATCTTGTCCGGCCGGCAAGCCCGTGAGCAGAGCCCCCAGGTGCTGCTCCTGAGCGGTCATGCGGAGCTCTAGATTCGTCATACGACCCTTCATCCGGCCAAGCCGAGTCTGAATGTCGTGCAGGATTGGCAGGAATAAGCTCTCAATCTCGTCGGCCATTTTGAAATCGCCCCTCTACGTGGAGAGTCAATGTCGGTCAGTTTCACGGTTATTGTCCACGAGAAGTACGCCAGCGTTCACGGTTAGTCTGCGTTGGCCCTCAGTCCGAAGCCTACCCACACGGCCGACCGGCCGAAAGCCTGCCGGTATGCATTCATGGGTGACCGAACCGACTGCCGATGGATAGGACATCCGCCCTGTCTCTCATCCTTCAAAGCGCTTTGGTCTTGTCGCAATTACGACAAGACCGGGCAAGATATTCCTACGGAAAAACAATACGAAGACAGTTGGCACAAGGTCTGCTGTGTGACTCCCGAGCCCTTCCCTCGGGAGTCCCGATGAAGCAGAAAGACATCGCCGCCCTGCTCGACGAGCCGGCTTGCGCCCACAACAAGAAGGAGAAGTCCGGCTGCGCCAAGCCAAAGCCCGGCGCCACGGCGGGCGGCTGCGCCTTCGACGGGGCCGAGATCGCGCTGCTGCCGATCACGGACGTGGCCCACATCGTCCACGGCTCCATCGCCTGCGCGGGCTCCTCCTGGGACAACCGGGGCACGCGCTCATCGGGGCCGACCCTCTACAAGATCGGCATGACCACGGACCTCACCGAGCAGGACGTGGTGATGGGCCGCGGGGAGAAGCGGCTCTTCCACGCCATCAAGCAGGCCATTGACAGCTACAACCCGGCGGCGGTCTTCGTCTACAACACCTGCATCCCGGCCTTGATCGGCGACGACATCGAGGCGGTGTGCAAGTCGGCGACCGCCCGCTGGGGGACCCCGGTGGTGCCGGTGGATGCCGCCGGCTTCTACGGGACCAAGAACCTGGGCAACCGCATCGCCGGAGAGGCGATGGTGAAGTATGTCTGCGGGACCCGGGAGCCAGACCTGGTCCCGGAGGAAATCGAAAGGGACGGCTTCAAGGTGCACGACGTCTGCCTGGTGGGCGAGTACAACATCGCCGGGGAGCTGTGGCATGTGCTGCCGCTCCTCGACGAGCTGGGGCTGCGGGTGCTGTGCACCCTGTCGGGAGACGCCCGCTTTCGGGAGGTTCAGACCATGCACCGCTCGGAGGTCAACATGATGGTCTGCTCCAAGGCCATGGTGAACGTGGCGAGGAGGCTCCAGGAGGCCTTCGGCACACCCTGGTTCGAGGGCAGCTTCTATGGGGTGGCGGACGTCTCCCAGGCCCTGCGGGACTTCGCCCGCGTCATTGGGGACCCGGACCTCACCGAGCGCACCGAGGCACTCATCGCCCGGGAGGAGGCGGCTATCCATGCCAGGCTCCAGCCCTGGAGGGAGCGCTTGCGCGGCCGCAAGGTCCTCCTCTACACCGGGGGCGTTAAGTCCTGGTCCATCATCTCGGCCCTGCAGGATCTCGGCATGACCGTGGTCGCCACCGGCACCAAGAAGTCCACCGAGGAGGACAAGGCTCGCATCCGCGAGCTGATGGGTCAGGACGCCCTGATGATCGAGGACGGCAACCCGAGGGCCCTGATCAAGATCGTCCGCGACCAAGGGGTCGATGTGCTGATCGCCGGCGGGCGCAACATGTACACGGCGCTGAAGGCCCGCATCCCCTTCCTGGACATCAACCAGGAGCGCGACTTCGGCTACGAGGGCTACAGCGGGATGCTGGAGCTGGCCCGGCAGCTCTGCCTCACCATCGAGAGCCCGGTGTGGGAGGCAGTACGGCGCCCGGCCCCCTGGTCGGTAGGGTCCGCTGTGCGGACCGATACGCTCGCGGCAACGGCCGAGGTCCAAGGTCCGCGCAGCGGACCCTACACGGAGGCGTACCATGGCTGAGATCCTCAAGCGCAGCAAGGCCCTGTCGGTCAGCCCCCTCAAGGCCAGCTCCACCATCGGGGCCGCCCTCGCCTTCCTGGGGTTCCGCCGCGCCATCCCCATGCTGCACGGCTCTCAGGGCTGCACCGCCTTCGGCAAGGTCTTCTTCGTGCGCCACTTCCGGGAGCCCATCCCGCTGCAGACCACGGCCATGGACCAGGTGAGCGCCATCATGGGGTCGGAGGACAGCGTGGTGGAAGGGCTGCGCGTGCTGTGCGAGAAGCACGCACCGGACCTGATCGGCGTTCCCACAACCGGACTGGCCGAGACCCAGGGGTCGGATATCCGCATGGCGGTCAAGACCTTTAGGGCCAGGCACCCTCAGTTCGACGCCATCCCCGTCGTACCCGTCTCGACCCCGGATTTTGCCGGCTGCCTGGAGTCAGGCTTTGCCCTCGCCGCCCGTGCCGTCATCGACGAGCAGGTGCCAGAGGCGGCAATCGCTGGGACCAAGCCGGGGCGCCGCCAGCGCCAGGTCAACGTGTTGGCGGGCTCCCATCTCACCCCCGGGGACCTCGAGCATCTCAAGGACCTGATCGAGCTCTTCGGACTGCGGCCGGTGGTGCTGCCGGACCTGTCGGACTCCCTCGACGGTCATCTGACTGAGCAGGAATTCAGCCCGCTGACCATCGGCGGCACCCTGGTCGGCGAGCTTGCGACCCTGGGGGATGCGGCGGCCACGCTGGTGATCGGGGCCTCCATGTACCCGGTGGCCGACCTGCTCGCGGCACGTACCGCGGTCCCTGACCATCGCTTCGCCCACCTGATGGGTCTGGACGCGGTGGACGTGTTGGTCGGCACGCTGGCGGAGATCGCCGCCCGCCCGGTCCCGGAACGGCTCGAGCGCCAGCGCGCCCAACTGCAGGACGCGATGCTGGACAGCCACTTCATGCTGGGGCTGACCCGTGTCGCCATCGCCGCCGACCCGGATCTCCTGGTCGGGTTCAGTCAGATGCTCGCCGGGATGGGTACCGAGACCGTGGCCGCGGTGACCCCGGCCAACGCCCCGGCCCTCGCGGCAGCGCGCTGCGCTCAGGTCAAGATCGGCGACCTCGAGGATCTGGAGCAGACCGCCCGGGCCCATGCCGCCGAGTTGCTCATCGGCAACTCCCATGCGGCCCACACGGCCGAGCGTCTGGGCATCCCCCTGCTGCACGCGGGCTTCCCCCAGTACGATCGAGTGGGCGGCTACCAGCGGACCTGGATCGGCTATCAGGGCACCCGCTCGACCCTGTTCGAGCTGGCCAACAGCCTGCTGCGGCTGGAGCGGGGGGAAATCCATCCCTATCGATCGCGTCTGTCGCCCCGTCTGGCGGAAGGTCGGTCAGCGCCGGCTCACGCGGCCTAAGGCGATGCGCCCGAAGCGACGCCACCACACCGGAACGCCGCCACGGGGGATCGGGATGCCGCTGCAACGACGACTGAAAGTGATGAGCTTCGGAGCAGACGCCATGGGGTTCGATAACGGGGTCAAAGTGGCCTTCGCCAGCTCTGATCGGAGGCACGTGGACCAGCACTTCGGTGCGGCGGAGTCCTTCGTCGTCCATGCGGTGGACCCGGCTCAGTCCTCGCTCCTGGAGGTCATCCAGTTCGGTCCGCTCTGCATGGACGGCAACGAGGACAAGCTGGCCGCCAAGATCGCTGCCCTCGACGGCTGTGTCGCCGTTTACTGCCAGGCAGTCGGCGCATCGGCGGTCAACCAGCTGCGGGCCGCCGGTGTCCAGCCGATGAAGGTCCCGCCCGGTGCCCGGGTGTCGGAGCTGATCGAAACCCTCCAGGCGCAGCTGATTGCAGGCCCGAGCGCCTGGCTGGCGCGCGCCATC